>NZ_JBQOUY010000001.1:0-289074 GCF_052216985.1 Acidaminococcus nyctereutis | reverse complement strand
TATTCTCCTTTCAGTTCTTCGTGGTGGTTGAGGTGAAATGTAGCTTAGATATGTCTTTATTTTATCGTAAGACAAGGGGTCTTGTGAACAGGAGTGTCCACAAGACCCCAACATTTATTATAGAACCTTTTTTATTGCCAGAATAGGGGGGAATTCATGGATATCAATACTTTCCAGCTGAAAATGCTGGGGAAATCTCTGGTAATGGTGACCGACCAAGATATTGTTTTCCGGCGAAAGCATGGGAGGTGGGCCCTGTGGAACAGCGAAACAGAAGATTTCTCCATCCCCTCCGTTGAATCAGGTCCGTTTTGCATATCACAGCCAAGCTGACGTTTGCCTTCTGAAAGGGGTCAAAAGGCCAGTCTGACGTTTTTTCTTTTGCCTCTTATCTGTCCCCCATTTTACCCACTAACTTTTCTATAATGGAAATAAGAAAAGGAAAGGTGGGAGCCACATGAAAAAGATCTTCATTACCATTACCGGCTGCAATCATTATCTGGGGTATGAGGTGTTCCGGAGGAAAATGGAGCTGGTGCTACGGAAGGAACTGGACAACGAATATGACAGGGAAGCCATCCGGGTGGAACTGCCGGGCATCGGCAAAGTGGGCTATGTGGCCAACAGCCCCCATACTGTGCTGGGGGATACCTGGAGTGCCGGGCGGATCTGGGATAAAATCGGCAAAAAAGCCTATGCCAGAGTGGAACTGATCACCGGCCGGGGCGTGGTGGCACGGGTGAAGAAGGAAAAGTGAAGAGGGAAGAGGAGGACGGCGGGGCCGCTTTTCCGTCTCGCGCCAGGCGTCTCACGTCTCATGCTAATGGAGACCATCTGCCGGGGGGCAGATGGTGTTGAAGGGAAACGCAGCCCCTGCGGGCTACTAACCCACCACCAGCCTTGCGGCTGGTCCCCCGCCCTTGAAAAGGGCGGATATATAGAAGAATGATGCTCTGTCGGAGAATCCCGTTGTTATCGGTTGTTGTACAGCGACGGCGTAGGGGCTGCTCGCAGGGGAGCCCTTCCCGGCCTCCGGTCGAGTCTTACAAGACATTCAGCCTGGTAAGAAGTCAGATACAGTCTCTCCAAGGGGACCTTGAGACGTTAGCTTTGTACGATTTAGATGCAGGACCGAACTGTTTGTCATGGGGCAAGCTGACATCTGACTTTTGAAAGGTCCGTAAGGTCCGTTCTGACTTCTTTCTTTCCATTTTACACCCTGAACAGCTTCCCGATTTCTTCCTCCGGCAGGGTGCGGTCAGAAGGGGCGTCGTGGGCATGGGACAGCATTTCTTCTACCCGGCTTTCCAGTTTCTGGCCGATCAGATCCTGCACCGATAGGCCCCGGAGCCGGAAAAAAAGAAAGGGATTTTCGTCGATGCGCACACCGACGCCGTACAGTACGGCGACCGCATGCTTGCACAGAGTCGCATCGTCGGGGCAGCTGCAGCGGATCTGGAGTTCCCAGGGCCGTGGGAAAAGACCGCCTTCCTGGGTAAATACTTCTGCTACTGTCGGGGGCAGTTCTCCGTTGAGCAGGGCTTCCATATTAGGGAGGGAACCCACACAGGCTTCCTCGATTTTTTTTCGGCTCTGATCCGAAAGAGGGATCAGGGTGATCTGGACTTTGTAGGGCTTGACTCGAGATCCCTGGACCAGGGCATGGATTTCTCCCGGTGCAAGACGCAGATCCAGTACGGTATCTGCCTTGAGGTACCGGCGGCCCCGGGCCAGACGGTTGCTGATATCCGAATAGGATTCGATGGCCCTGCACCAGGCTTTGCCCCACCAGTGGCGGCAGAGCTGGGTCCCGGTTACGTGGACCGGCTGATATTCCCGGCTTTTTTCACCGGCCTTCCGCAGGGTCTGTTCCGCCTGCTGCTGCAGGGCTTCGATGGTAGGCTGGGGATATTTTGCATAGGAAAATCCCCAGGAATATTATCTTTTGGCACTCATGGACTACCACCTCTTTTCCGGAAGGTCCAGCTTCATCAGATCCAGGAGCTCTCGGTCGGAAAGCTCGGTGATCCAGGTGGCGCTGCCTCCAATGACCTGTTCCGCCAGGTCTTTTTTACTGTTGATCATGGCATCGATCCGTTCCTCGATGGTACCGGCGCAGATGAATTTGTGGACGATCACGTTCCGGGTCTGCCCGATCCGGTAGGCACGGTCGGTGGCCTGGTTTTCCACGGCCGGGTTCCACCAGCGGTCGAAATGGATCACATGGCTGGCACGGGTCAGGTTCAGACCGGTGCCGGCAGCCTTCAGGGACAGGACCATATAAGGCACATAGTCTTCCCCATTGAAGGCGTCCACCATGGCCTGCCGTTTCTTCACCGGGATGCCCCCGTGGATGACCAGTCCGGGCCGTCCGAATACTTCTGTCAGGAAGGCAGACAGGGCATCGGTAATCTCCCGGTACTGGGTGAAGATCAGCACCCTCTCCCGTTTTTCGTAGATGCTCCGGCACAGTTCGTCCAGACGCCGGAACTTCCCGCTTTCCGCCTCCTGGTAGGTTCCTGTACCCAGGAACTGGTCCGGGTGGTTGCAGATCTGCTTCAGTTTGTTGAGCATGGCCAGCACCAGACATTTCCGCCTGATGCCACCGACTTCAGCGTTTTCCTGGAGCAAAGTGCGGAAATAGCTGACTTCACTGCGGTACAAGGCCACCTGACAGGGAGAAAGGGAAATGTATTCGTTCTTTTCGATTTTTTCCGGCAGATCGGAGATAATGGATTTGTCCGTTTTCAGACGGCGCAGGATAAAAGGAGAAAGAGCCGCCCGCAGCGGTTCGTAATTCCCGCTTTTTACCAGGCCTGTGGCGTAGGTGGAAAACTCTTTCCGGCTGCCCAGGAGACCCGGATCCAGAAAGTCGAAAAGGGACCACAGATTGGACAGATCGTTTTCTACGGGAGTACCGGTCATGGCCAGACGATGGCGGGCTTTCAGCCCTTTGATCTGCAGGGTCTGCCGGGTGCCGGGGTTCTTGATGGCCTGGGCTTCGTCCAGGATCACTCCGTCCCAGGGAATTTTCTGGAGCCCGGCCACACGGGGCACCAGGGTATAGGTGGTCAGGGTCAGGAAGGTGTGGGAAGTTTCCAGCACTTCTTCCAGCTTTTTGGCTGTCCGTCCGTGGAGCACAGTATAAGAGAGGGGGGTGAAACGATCCAGCTCCCGGGACCAGTTACCCAGAAGAGAGGCTAGGACCACCAGCAGGAACCGGCCTTCCGGAAGCTTTTGTTGCTGACGGGCCAGATCGGTCACGGTTTCTGGGTGGCGCAGCCGGTCCAGGAGCCTGGTCAGCCACTGGCCATGGGTGAAAGTCACCCCGTCTTGGCCGGACAGTTCCTGTCGGAGTGCCTCCGCCACAGTTGCGGTGCCGGAAAAACCCTTCAGCTGCTGGAGCAGTTCCTTCAGATGCTGGTGGTCCACTTCGATCCATTTGCCCTTGATCAGGGCCAGTCCTTCGGTACCGGACAGCAGTCTGGCAATGCGGAGTCAGGGATACCCCGTCTACGGTCAGGGAGGACTGGAGCGTCAGCAGGGTCTCAGCTCCCAGCAGGGGCTTCTCCTGGTCTCCGATTTTCACGGAGAGAGCAATCTGCTGCTTCCCCTGGCGCCACCAGTTGGGGATCCGGCAGCGGATGTCCAGGTCTTCGATCTGAGGGATGGTCTTCAGGAACTCATAGGCTTCTGGAGGTGTCAAGCCAAAGGGGTGGAAGATTTCTCCGGAGGAGATGAAGCGGCCATGGAAGGGGGATACCTGAGCCTCCTTCTCCAGGGAGGACAGCAGCTGCAGCAGCTTGTCCCAGTCTTCCCGGTATTCCTGGAGCGCATAGGAAAGCGGCATGTGACGGGCCTCTCCCTTTGCATCACAGGTTGCATAGGTGGCCAGGAAAGCGAAGGGATACGTTTCGTTCCTTTTGTTTTCCACCAGGTGGAAGTAGATCCGGTCGGTAGGGCGGAGACCACCGCTCCGGGTCTTTAGATAGTCTTCCAGGGTGCCGGAAAAATTTTCCAGATCCTGGGCAAAGACCTGATTCAGCTGCTCCCAGGCGTGATGGAGCCAGCCCGGGTCAATCCAGGTGCTGCCGGGGGCAAAGGGAACGGCGTCCAGCAGGCTGGCCTCCTGTTCCGGGGAATCCAGCTGGAAACCATCAGGGGTAAAGAAAAAATCCAGGGTTTGTGTGCGGGGTTTCATAGGTAAGGCTCTTTTATACTACAGATACTTTTATTGTAGGGAAAAGGGGACAAGAGTCAATGTTTCCCCAGTCCGCTTCCCTTGCGGCCCGCAAGGGCCGGGCTGACTTTTTTTCTTATGCCCCTTATCTGTCCGCCATTTTACCCACCTAATCTTCTATAATGGAAGTAAGAAAAGGAAGGTGGGAAAGTGGAATTGATCACTGAGCGGGGCGTGGTGGCACGGGTGAAGAGGGAAAAGTGAAGAGTGCAGAGTAAAGAGTGAAGAGAAGGACGACAGGCACGGCAAATCCATTGCGATGCCTGGTGGTTTGGAACGGAAACGCAGCTCTTGAAAAGAGAGGATATCTTGGGAAATTCTTGACGAAATAGTAAAAAATTGTGATAATATATACAGTAAACGTTAAAAATATTTAATTATCAGAAATCCAGAACAATCAGGAGGTGCTTCAATGAGAGGATATGCCATGCTGAAGATTGGGGAATCGGGATGGATTGAAAAGGAACGGCCGGTGTGCGGGCCCCTGGATGCCATTTGCCGTCCCATTGCGGTAGCCATCTGTTCCTCCGACGTCCACACCCTGTGGGCCGGAGCCATCGGAGAACGGCATAATATGATCCTGGGCCATGAATGCTGCGCCGAAGTGGTGGAAGTGGGCAGCCTGGTGAAGGATTTTAAACCCGGTGACCGTGTCCTGGTGCCTGCCATTACTCCGGACTGGAGTTCTGAAGCGGCCCAGGCCGGATGGCAGCAGCATTCCGGCGGGATGCTGGGTGGCTGGAAGTTCTCCAACTACAAAGATGGGGTGTTTGCGGATTTCTTCCATGTGAACGATGCGGACGGGAACCTGGCCCATCTGCCGGAGGGAATGGACCCGGTGGATGCCTGCATCATGTCCGACATGGTCCCCACCGGCTTCCATGCCGTGGAACTGGCGGATGTCCAGTTCGGAGATACGGTCCTGGTGATCGGCATCGGTCCCGTAGGGCTGATGGCCGTCCGGGCCTGTGCCCTCCGGGGAGCCAGTCGGATCATCGCAGTGGGGACCCGGCCGGTGTGCCGTCAGGTGGCCAAAGAATACGGAGCTGATGAATTTATCAGCTACAAGGAAGGACCCATCTTCCAGCAGGCGCTGGACCGGACCGGTGGCGCCGGAGTGGACCGGGTGTGTATTGCCGGGGGTACGGTGGATACCTTCAGCGAAGCCATCAAATGTCTGAAACCCGGCGGGCGGATCGGGAATGTGAACTACCTGGGCTCTGGGGACTATGTGAAGATCCCCCGGGTGGAATGGGGCGCCGGGATGGCCAACAAGACCATTGCCGGAGGGCTCATGCCGGGCGGCCGTCTGCGCATGGAAAAACTTTCCAGCCTGGCCACCAGCGGGCGTCTGGATCTTCACAAGGAAGTCACCCATATCTTCCAGGGGAAGGAACATGTGGAAGAAGCTCTGTTCATGATGCGGGACAAACCCGCCGACCTGATCAAACCAGTGGTTGTCTGGTAAAATTGAAACAGGGGGCACTGCTTGATGGGCAGCAGCCCCCTTTCTTTTTTTGCTGGGAGGAGTGCCATGAAAATACTCATTGTCTCCGGCTTTCTGGGAGCCGGGAAAACCACCTTTATCCGTCATCTGACGGATACCCTGCCCCAGGTGGATTTTGCCATTTTTGAAAATGAAATCGGGGAAACGGACCTGGACGCCAAGGTCCTGCGGGATGGGGACCGGAGCCTGAATGTGTACGAAATGACGGAAAACTGCGTTTGCTGCACCGGTAAGGCGGATTTTCTCACCAATCTGATGACCATCCTGTCCGCCCTGGATCCGGAAGTGCTCATTGTAGAGCCTACGGGAGCGGCCCGGCTCAGTGCCTTGATGGGGGCCATCGAGGGGCTGAAGTACGATGCCCTGGAACTGCTGCCGCCCCTAACCCTGGTGGATGCCGGGACGTTTTTCCGGGAAAAGGATGATTTCAGTGACCTGCGTTTGGATCAGATCCGTCATGGATCCGTACTGGTCCTGTCCAAATCGGAACAGCTGTCCTCTGAGGAAACGGTCGGTTACCGGCAGGCGCTCCAGAAACTGGCTCCGGAGGCGGAGATCATCACCGGAGATTACAAAAAGCGGCCTGCAGACTGGTTCCGAAGCCTGCTGGAAAAAACGGACAAGACCCCGGCAGGAGCGGACCATGTTCCCTGCGGGGAGCACCACCATCATGACCATGACCATCATCACGGAGAAGAGTCTCTGACCACGGTGACCCTGACACAGGTGTCCGTGCCCCATCCCCTGTACCTGATGCGGTTCCTGGACCTGGTGACTAAAAGCTGCTTCGGCCGGATCCCCCGGGCCAAAGGGTATCTGCCCTGTGGAGAAGAATGGGTCCGGTTCGACCTGGTCCAGGACCGGTGGCTGATTACTGGTTTCACCCCTCAGGAAGAGGCCCGGGTGACCCTGATCGGGACTCATCTGAAGGAAGAGGAGGCCTGGAGATGGTTCGCCGAGCCAGGGGGGAGGGGGTAAATTATCTGTCCCCCATTTTACCCACCTAATCTTCTATAATGGAAGCAAGAAAAGGAAGGTGGGAAAATCATGGAAAAGAGTTTCATTACCATTACCGTCTGTAATTGTTATATGGAATATGTCTTTACCAATTCTCCTACAAAACAGACTTACGGTTTAGGGGAGGTCAGCACACGCATGGAAGGAAGCTAAAGGACAATGATAGAAACAGAATTGTCGCTTACATGTAAAAATGTGCTAATATGAACATGTTAGATTCGATCAGAGGGGAAGGTAGCAGAGTATGGAACAACTTCTGGTACAGTGGTTGCCGGCCAAAGCCAGTCGGGATGATGAGACTCTTTGGCTGCCTTTATGGATGCACTTGAGGGATACCGCTTACGTCATGGGATATCTTGTTGATACCTGGCTTCCGGAGGCTACCCAAAAAGCCATCCTCCCTGATGGAGATGAAGAAAAACTCAGGAAAACAGCCGTATTGCTGGGTTTTCTCCATGATTTGGGTAAGGCCTCTCCAGCATTCTGCAGCATGCTTTTACAGCACCTGGATGAAGAAGTAGAGAATCGCCTGGAACGAAATGGGCTTTCCCTTTCTTCCTATCGTGGGTTTCCAGAACGGTCCCGCTCCCCACATGCTTTGCTGGGAGAAACTGTTTTGCTGCGGTATCAGTTTCCGCTGCATTTTGCTACTATCATTGGGGCTCATCATGGCAAGCCTCATTCTCTGGAAGATAAACATTGGGATGAGAATCAGATTTCTCCATTTTCCAAAACGTATGCGAATTATTATGACAGTGATGAACGGGAAATGGGAGCCATGTGGAAAGAAATACGGTGGGCTTTGATTAAGCAGGGGCTGCAGTGGGCGCAGCTTTCTGTGCAGGACATTCCCAATCTTACCATGCCGGCACAAGTGCTTCTGACAGGGCTCCTAATCATGGCAGACTGGATTGCCAGCAATGAGAATTATTTTCCGCTCATTTCCGTGGCTTCTGCAGGCAGTGAAGCGGAGTATCCAGAACGGGCTGAAACAGGGCTGCGCAAGTTGGATTTACCAGATATCTGGACCCCTGATGAGTATACCATGTCCGATGCACGCTTTCAGGAGAAGTTTGGATTTTTGCCCAATGCTGTTCAAAAAGCGGTTATTTCTGCCGTACAAAGTTCAGCTCAGCCAGGCATCTTTATCCTGGAAGCCCAAATGGGCGTGGGGAAAACTGAGGCGGCACTGGCTGGAGCTGATTTATTGGGAAGCCGGGCTGAATGCGGTGGACTGTTCTTTGGGCTTCCGACACAAGCAACCTCCAATGGAATCTTTCCCAGAATCGAAGCATGGGCTTCACAGGAAGCCCATGCAGAGGAAACTGTGTTGGGCATCAGGCTGGCCCATGGGGCCTCAGAGATGAATGACGATTACCGGGAGCTGTTCCACGGTACGGCGACGATGGACGAAGACGAGGAAACGGAAGGGGTTTTGGTTCATCCTTGGTTTGAAGGAAGAAAGCAGGCGTTGCTGGCCGATTTTGTCATTGGAACGGTAGATCAGCTGCTGATGGCTGCCTTAAAGCAGAAACACGTTATGCTGCGCCATTTGGGGCTGGCAGGAAAAGTGGTCGTTGTGGATGAATGCCATGCTTATGATGCGTATATGAATCAGTTCTTATATCGAGCCTTAAATTGGCTGGGAACCTATGGAGTTCCGGTCATTTTACTGTCAGCTACTCTGCCTTATGCAAAACGGACGGCTATGGTCCGTTCCTATAAGGGTTTGCGATCCACTGTCCCTGCAGAGAAAAAAGAACCCTGGATGTGCAGTAAAGATTATCCATTATTGACATGGACGGATGGACCTGATGTAAAACAGATGAAAGTTTCTCTGGGTACATCTGAACTAAAGGTAAAAATCCGGAAAATCCATGATGATGAAATCATTCCTGTTTTACAGGATCAGCTTTCTGATGGAGGCTGTGCCGGTATCATCGTGAATACAGTGAAAAGGGCACAGCAACTGGCCGTAGAACTGAAACAAAAACTGACAGATGATGAAATTATGGTGTTCCATGCCGGCTTTACCATGGAACAGAAAGCTGCTATTGAACACAAACTGCTGGAGCGGATTGGTAAGAAATCCCAAAGAGAAAGGAATCATTTTATCGTAATCGGTACTCAGGTTATGGAGCAATCCCTGGACATTGACCTTGATTTGTTATTCACAGATTTATGTCCGATGGATCTGCTTTTCCAGAGGATCGGGCGACTGCATCGACACACAAGGAATCGACCGGAGAAACTGCAGAAACCAACTTGTCTTGTAATGGGTACGGACCCTGCAGATGGCTTGGAAGAAGGAGCCAAAGCGGTGTACGGGGAATATCTGCTGATGCGTACCAGAGAACTTCTTCCGGATCAATTTTCATTACCGCTGGATATCTCAGAATATGTACAGAATGTTTATGATGAAAATTTCATCATAAATCCAGCTGCTGAAGAGAAAGCATTTGCCCAATACCAAAAGGTTTTAAAAGATAAGGAACAGGCAGCGCAAACCCATTGTCTGGAGTTACCAAGAAAATCCAAACACAATCAAAACCGGAATACGTTGGAAGGATGGCTGGATGCTACCCCGGATCTCAATGAAAAACAATTAGAGGCCAGTGTACGGGATGGAGACGAAGGCATCGAAGTAATCTTGCTCCAGCAATGTGAAGAGCCCGGCGTGTTTGTAGATGTAGCCAGCCGAAAAGTGAGATTCTATGGAGATTTGGAACCCGGCGATGACGAAGCGCGCCAAATCTATCGGCAAAAGGTCCGTCTTCCGGCTTTTATGGGAAAGGGAATATTTGGGGAGCATGTGGTCAAAGAACTGGAAAAAACTACAAAACAATGGGTACCCTTATGGCTTAAAAATCCTTTTTTATCGGGAGAACTGTTCCTGGTTTTCAACCAGGAAGGGAAAACGGAACTGGCTGGATATACGATTCGATATGATTCATTCCTTGGACTGAGTTATGAAAAGGAGAAATGAGAATGGAAGAACGTGAATTCAATCTGTTGGATGAGCCCTGGATCAAAGTGCTGCGGCCTGATTTGCAGGTGGATACCCTTTCCTTACAGGATGTCATGCTTCATGGGCAGGAATATATGGACCTGGGAGGAGAGAACGCCCTTCAAAATTTTGCAGTGTTGCGTCTCCTGATTGCTGTTGCTTATACGATTTTTTCTCGTGTCGATGAAAACGGAGAAAAAGACGATCTGGCAACTATCGATGATCTAGAAGATGCAAAGGATGCAGCCATTGATCGTTGGAGTGCACTGTGGAATAATGAAAAATTCCCAGAAAAACCGGTGCTGGACTATTTTAAAGAACATCATGATGAATTTTGGCTGTTCGATCCGAAAAGACCTTTTGGACAGGTACCTAATTTGAAGGGAACTGCCTATAAAAGTTGTAAATTGATTGGGGATATTTCAGAAGGAGAAAATAAATTACGTATTTTTAGTAATCGATCTGGAAAAGAAAAAGAATACGTGTCTTATTCAGAAGCTGCAAGATGGCTCTTGTTTATTAACTCTTTTGATGATACTTCTGGCAAAAAATCCAAAGAATCAAGAGAAGCAGGTAAAAAATTAAATTCAGTCGGTGTTTCCTGGGTAGGACAACTTGGGATGATTGAAACTGTTGGTAAAAATTTATTTGAAACGATTCTTTTAAATATGCCATTATTGGAAGACGGCGAAGAAAGTTGGCCGGGTAAAGCAAGTCCGAATTGGGAACATATGCCTAAAGCGGATGAACGGTCGGAAATTCCGGCACCAGATAATCTTGCATCAATATTGACTTTACAATCGAGAAGATTATTACTTCAAAGGAAAAATGGTCGAGTAACAGGATTCCTCCTTTTGGGCGGAGATTATTTTAGTAATGTCGGTGAAAATGGAGCTTTTTGTGAACAGATGACCATTTGGAGAATAAAAAAGAAAAAGCATTCTCCGCAGAAATTTTATGCAGGTAGAGAAATGTGGCGTGATTTTGGAAATTGTTTTGTATCAAGCAATGGCTCAAAACTGAATCTTCATTTACCCGGTATAGTGAGTTGGTATAAATTGCTTCAGAATGAAAATGTGATTGATGATACAAAGCCAGTACAATTTCGTACCTTTGCGATAGAATACACTAAGCCAAATCCTTCTGCTATCATGAATTTAAGTAGCGATTTTCTAACCTTTTATCCTATTCTTGTATCGAATAAAGAGTGGGCAATTCAAGAAGAAATAAAAAATCAAATTAGTAAATGTGGAGAAGTTGCTAAGGGACTGAATCAATTAATGGCAACGATATATATCGCAAGTGGTGGAGATATAGAAAAAGAAAAGAAATTGGATGATGGGGAAATTATGTATTATCAAGCTATTGATGAGCCATTCCGTCTTTGGTTGTTAGAATTTCATGGCGCTATATTACAAGATCCTGATGCGGTGCAAAACTTATATAAGAAATGGGAGAATACATCAAAAACAATTGCGTATCAAATTGCTGAGCTGATTGAAAGAAAAGCAGATGTACTTGCTTATAAAGGGAGGAAAATTCTTATTAATAAAAAGAATAATATTAGTAAGTTTTTCTCGGTTCCTATTGCGGATTTTAATTTTAATCACAAGCTTCATACTATATATCCAAAAGTGGGTGATGATAAGTGAATACAATTAATTTTTTGAAGAACTATGTTAACCAAAGAATTAAATATTTGCAGGCTGGGCTATCCGTGGGGAATAGAAAAGCCGAACTGGCATTGCTTCGCCATGGGGTAGGAAAACAGCCCGGGCAAAACCCTTTACTATGGGGGATGTTCCTAGAGCAGTTACCAGAAGAATTGCAAGGAAAAGGAAAGAATCCATCCCGAGCCGAATGGGCCGTCTATACTTCATTGACTTTGTATGCTTTGCATCAGCAGGGACAGACTCAATCAATGAATCAAAAGGGGATGACTTTAGGCAAAGCTATCCAAGAGCTGGTTTCCACTGGAAATCAAGATGGTGAAGAACGTATCCTTCGCCGTTTTAATCAAATGGCTACTTCTTCAGATATGATTGAATTAGCTTATCATCTGCGAAACATTATTGAATTGTTGCGTGCTAAAAATATTCCACTGGATTATGTGGATTTGGCTAGTGATTTATTTCAATATCAGATCATGGATTATCAAAATTCTGTCCGCTTAAAATGGGGACGAGATTATTATTACAACAAACAGGTGAAAAATAAGGAGGAAAATCATGACTGAAAATCTGTACGTAGATATCCATGTTTTGCAAACGGTGCCGCCCAGCTGTGTGAACCGGGATGATATGGGAAGCCCGAAAACGGCCGTCTATGGGGGAACCACTCGTGCCCGGGTTTCTTCACAGGCCTGGAAACATGCTATTCGGCAATATTTTCACGAAAATTATCCTGATGAGACGTTGGGTAAAAGAACTAAGCATATTGTTGCCCTGCTGCAAGAAGCGATAAGTGAGAGAAAGCCTGAACTATCTGAAGATGAGGCGCAAACGTTGGCAAGTAAAACCTTTGAAAAAGCAGGGTTGAAAATCAAAAGTGCTGATAAAGGTACGGATGCTTTATTCTTTATTAGTGAAGAACAAGTAAAATCTCTTGCAAAACTTGCTTTGGAAGGAATCACTGATAAAAAGAAATTACGTATGGCATTACGCGATAAACCAGCAATTGATATTGTTATGTTTGGTCGTATGATTGCTGAAGATTCCGGTGAAAGTTCTAAAATTAAACTAAATTATGATGCAACTGTTCAGGTAGCGCATAGTATCTCTACCCATGCCGTCCACAACGAGTATGATTATTTTACAGCTCTAGATGATTGCTCCAGTGAAGATAATGCAGGAGCCGGCCATTTGGGTACAGTGGAATTCAACTCGGCTACTTTGTATCGTTTTGCTACGGTAAACGTAAATCAATTGGCGAAATTTGTCGGAACAGAAACGGCTAAGGCCGTGCGGAATTTTGTAGAAGCTTTTATCTACAGTATGCCTACCGGTAAGGAAAATACGTTTGCCAATCGGACATTGCCCAATGACATCTATATCGCAGTACGGAAAGATCAACCCGTGAACCTGTGCGGTGCTTTCGAAAAACCGGTCCAAGCCGGACAGGAAGGGTATATCAAGGCTTCTGAGAAGGCTTTTGCCGCATATGCTGATAACCTGTATCAGCAATATGATAATGCTCCCGAAAAAGCGTTTGGCATGGGGGATGGCTGTCCTGAACCGGTTGAAACGGCTGTAGTTCCGGCTGTCCTGGACGGCCTGGAAAATTATCTGCAGGGAAAGCTGGAGAATGAAAAATGAGCACGCTCCTTTTACGGCTTGCTGCTCCGTTGCAATCCTGGGGAGATGATTCTAAATTTAGTACTCGCAGAACTTATGAAATTCCCACTAAAAGTGGAGTGATTGGATTGCTTGCAGCAGCATTAGGCAGAGCAAGAAATGAAAGTAATATCGATTTAGTGAATTTGAGAATGGGAATACGAGTTGATCAACCTGGAGCTCTTTTGGATGATTTTCAAATTGTTCGATGGAAGGAGGATAAAACGGAGAAATCTGAAGTAACAAAACGATATTATCTGTCAGATGCCGTATTCCTGGTGGGAATGGAATTTCAAGATAAAGTCTTTTTGGAAAAACTCCAGGATGCTTTGTTTCATCCTGTTTATCCCCTTTTTCTGGGGCGCAGATCGTGCCCACCTTCTTATCCGCTGGTGCTGGGCATCAGGAATTGTTCCCTCCGGGAAGCGTTGGAGCAGGAACCCTGGCTGGTACAGGAATGGAGACAGAAACGTCTGTCCGGGAAACTTCGCCTGGTATTGGAAAACGATGGGGAGGGGACTGCAGTCCTTCATCGACTGAGAGATGTACCTGTATCTTTCAACCCGGAGCGGCGTGAGTATCAGTATCGATATATTCAAGAAGGCGGATATGTGGAACGTTCCAGGGAACAGGAAACGGAACATGATGCATTTGGAGAATTGGAGTGAGTGCGAATGTATTATATGTCAAGGATGAGACTGGATCCTACCAAACGGAAAACCATGATTGCCCTGGCTGATCCCAATTTGTTCCATGGAGCCATTGAACATGCCTTTTCTGGGGAATCAGGTCGGACGCTTTGGCGAATCGATGCATTAGGAGGTAAGATATACCTTCTTCTGGTCAGTGAACAGAGACCCATGCTGCAGCATGCTGTGGAACAGTTCGGCTTTCCGCAGGAAGGAAACAGTTGGGAAACCAAAGAATATGATGGCTTTCTGGAGAAAGTCACCGAAGGCAGCCGTTGGCATTTTCGGCTGGTGGCTTTTCCGACCCATAGTGTACTGGTGGGAAAGGATACCCAGGGTAAAAGGGGTAAAGTATATCCCCATGTAACTCCGGAATATCAGAAAAAATGGCTGCTGTCCAGAAGCGAAAAACATGGCTTTTCTCTGAATGAAGATGAATTCCAGGTCGTACAGGACCGATCATATTTTTTCCGAAAGTCCTATGAACCCAAACACAGAGTATCCCTGCTGTCTGTGACCTTTGAAGGAATCTTACAGGTCACGGATCCGGGGAGGTTCCGGGCATTATTAACCGAAGGTATCGGCCGGGGTAAAGCCTATGGACTGGGAATGATGACTATCGCAGGTAAAATCCAATGACAGATATACCTGGTATTAAACAGCCGGAACTGAACGCACTTCCGCAGATTGGAGACCGTATGACTTTCATTTATGTGGAGCATGCGGTCATCAATCGACGAGAAGGAGCCATTACTGTAACAGATAAAGACGGCATCGTTTATCTTCCAGCAGCTGCTGTTTCTGTATTGATCCTGGGACCCGGCACGGATGTTTCTCATCGGGCCATGGAATTGATTGGTGATGCCGGTGTCACTGTTGTCTGGACCGGGGAACATGGGGTGCGCTATTATGCCAGCGGCCATCCCCTGACTCACCGTTCCGGAATGTTGGTGGAGCAGGCCAGACGGGTCAGCAACCAGAGGCTTCATTTGGAGGTGGTGAGAAAAATGTATCAGCTGCGCTTCCCTCACGAAGATGTGTCCACACTAACGTTGCAGCAACTTCGTGGTCGGGAAGGCAGCCGCATCCGAAATGTGTATCGGGAGTGTTCCAAGAAGTGGAATGTGCCATGGAATGGAAGAGATTATAACCCGGAAAATTTTGAAGCCAGTGATACCGTGAACAAAGCTCTTTCCATGGGACATGCCTGTCTCTATGGATTAGCGCATGCAGTGATAGCCGCTTTGGGATGTTCTCCTGGTCTGGGATTTGTTCATGTAGGACATGACTGTTCCTTTGTTTATGATATTGCTGATTTGTATAAAGCAGAGATAACCATTCCGGTTGCCTTTGAAGCAGCTGCTCAAAATGTGGATGATTTGGAACGGACTGTTCGACATCGGGTAAGAGATGAGATGGTAAAGGGCCATATTCTGGAAAGAATGGTCCATGATATTCAGTGGCTCTTGAAGGATACGGAAACTGGCGAGGAAAAAATCCAGGATGCAGTCTACCTGTGGGACAACCGATTGGGCAAAGTGGCCAATGGGAAACAGTACCATGAGATGGCAGGAGAAAAATCATGATTGTGGTTACTGTTACCAATTGTCCGCCCAGCCTGCGGGGTGATTTGACAAAATGGCTCTGTGAAATCAATACGGGCGTATATGTAGGGCGTGTTTCAGCCAGAGTGCGTGAAGAACTATGGAAAAGAATCTGTCAGCATCTCAAGAACGGGCAGGCAACCATGGTTTTCAATGCAGCCAATGAGCAGGGGATGGATTTCTATACCTGGAATTCTACCTGGAAGCCGGTGGACCTGGATGGTATCAAACTGATGCTACATCCATTGCCGGGAAATCCGATGAATGACTCTCATGAGAATCGTGTTAGAAGCAACGCAGGGCTACATATTTTTTTGCGAAGGAAGGCTGCTAAACAGAATCGGTTCGAAGCATTGCGCAATTATACGGTGGTGGATTTAGAAACTACTGGATTGGATCCCCTGCAAAATGAAATTCTTGAATTCGGAGCGGTAAAAGTCCGAAAAGGGGAAATCATCGATCGGTATGAAAAGTTGGTGCACGTTTCAGGAGACGTTCCAACTGTAATTTCTCAGATTACAGGAATTACGACAGAGCTAGCTCTGCAAAAGGGAGAGTCTTTAAAAGAAAGTCTGATAGAATTCCTGGAATTCATAGAAGGGGAGCAACTGCTGTTTTATAATGTTCCATTCGATATGGGATTTCTGGTGCAGGCTTGCGGAATTTGTGATTTACCTGTTCCGGAAAATCCGTGTATCGATGTGTTGAAAATGGCGCATAAAAAGTTAATAGGGATGTCCAATTATAAATTGAATACCCTGGCGGAGCATTTTGGACTGGATAAACAGAAACACAGGGCATTGGCAGATTGCATCTTGACACAACAGGTATTTTTAAAGTTAAATGAAATAGGATTGTAGTGCTATGAGAAATGGCGTATTTTGGGCATTTTTTTAGTGTGGACCCCGCGCATGCGGGGATGATCCTTTCTTATATTCTATGTTTTTCTTTGCTAAATCGTGGACCCCGCGCATGCGGGGATGATCCCTTCGTGCATTGATGATCACCTCCTTATTGGATGTGGACCCCGCGCATGCGGGGATGATCCTATCTTCAGGAGCCTCGACAATTCCTCTCTGGAGTGGACCCCGCGCATGCGGGGATGATCCCGAAGACCTGGATGCCTTCCGGGTTGACGATGTGTGGACCCCGCGCATGCGGGGATGATCCTGCTTACAGTAATAAGATTGTCCAGGCGGTAAGGTGGACCCCGCGCATGCGGGGATGATCCCCAACACTTCCCGCGATCGCAACACACTGATTTGTGGACCCCGCGCATGCGGGGATGATCCTTAAACTGGAAGATGTATTTCCGCCAAAATTACGTGGACCCCGCGCATGCGGGGATGATCCTAGGAGGCGATTTTTTTGGACACCGAGCAAAAAGTGGACCCCGCGCATGCGGGGATGATCCTTCGCCTTGATTCCATATTTGGTCACTGATGTAGTGGACCCCGCGCATGCGGGGATGATCCTTCCAGCGGGGACGCCAGACGATCTACGCCATGGTGGACCCCGCGCATGCGGGGATGATCCCACACTCAGAGGCCGGAAATATTACCGTACCTTGTGGACCCCGCGCATGCGGGGATGATCCTCTGGCTGCCGAAGCCCATGCCAACCTGCTGCAGTGGACCCCGCGCATGCGGGGATGATCCTCTCCGGCACGAAATAGCTCTTACTGCCACCTGGTGGACCCCGCGCATGCGGGGATGATCCTGTAGGCCTGGACAGCAGCGGTCACAGCCGTCTGTGGACCCCGCGCATGCGGGGATGATCCCGATGAAAGAGCTGAAACAGCTGGTTGAAGAAGGTGGACCCCGCGCATGCGGGGATGATCCTGATAATGGAGTATCCGCCAGACGCCACGAACGGTGGACCCCGCGCATGCGGGGATGATCCTCAACTAAAACAGCTCAAAAGGCTGCGATTTGAGTGGACCCCGCGCATGCGGGGATGATCCTTTTGTCAGCGCCAGCTTGCACTGGCCAGCCTCGTGGACCCCGCGCATGCGGGGATGATCCTGATAATGGAGTATCCGCCAGACGCCACGAACGGTGGACCCCGCGCATGCGGGGATGATCCCGCTTCCAAACTCTTCCGGAAGCCTATCAAGCGGTGGACCCCGCGCATGCGGGGATGATCCTGAAATTGAAAAATCAAATAGACAGATTGACAGGTGGACCCCGCGCATGCGGGGATGATCCCGGTAAACCCGGTCATGGTGTTTTTGACCATCGGTGGACCCCGCGCATGCGGGGATGATCCTTATGCCCGGTGTGGGATGCTACGTCTACATATGTGGACCCCGCGCATGCGGGGATGATCCTTAAAACCCTGCTTCGGTGTCGGTCATGCAGTCGTGGACCCCGCGCATGCGGGGATGATCCTCGTAAACGATCAATCACGTTGGCAATTTCTTCGTGGACCCCGCGCATGCGGGGATGATCCTTTCTCGAAGAGGAGCTGCGCCGATGGCTGACAGTGGACCCCGCGCATGCGGGGATGATCCTGGAACATGGACGACGCAATCTATCACGGCGAGTGGACCCCGCGCATGCGGGGATGATCCCTATCTGCTGGGGAAGCCGGTAGAACTGAAAACGTGGACCCCGCGCATGCGGGGATGATCCTGAGATTTCCATTCTCATGTTGTTCAAGACCTCGTGGACCCCGCGCATGCGGGGATGATCCTGGAACATGGACGACGCAATCTATCACGGCGAGTGGACCCCGCGCATGCGGGGATGATCCTATCGTGCTTGCTACCAGGTGGAAGGCCAAACTGTGGACCCCGCGCATGCGGGGATGATCCTTTGAAGTTTTCCGTTAGGTAATTTTACAGCTAGTGGACCCCGCGCATGCGGGGATGATCCCAGGAGCATCTATGAAGAAGTTAAAAGGTATTTGTGGACCCCGCGCATGCGGGGATGATCCTCAGAAACCACATTATTTATCTCAAAAGCCAGAGTGGACCCCGCGCATGCGGGGATGATCCTCAGAATCCTAACCAGCTGTGGGCAGGCACCACGTGGACCCCGCGCATGCGGGGATGATCCTTGCTTATACTGTTTTCAATCGTTTTGATCTTGGTGGACCCCGCGCATGCGGGGATGATCCCCTACGTCAACGGCAGCCAGTACATCGGGGCTGGTGGACCCCGCGCATGCGGGGATGATCCTCATGAAGACCGAAATGACCAGAGAACAAATCGGTGGACCCCGCGCATGCGGGGATGATCCCGCCCAGGACGCCGTGGCCAGCTTGACCGACTAGTGGACCCCGCGCATGCGGGGATGATCCTTGTGCCCGGCTGAGCGCCGCTTTCAGGTCTCTGTGGACCCCGCGCATGCGGGGATGATCCTTCAGGAACTGCTTGACAGAGAAGACTCCAGACGTGGACCCCGCGCATGCGGGGATGATCCTGGTAAGAAGGAAACCCGTAGAGTCAGGAAATGGTGGACCCCGCGCATGCGGGGATGATCCTCGTTCATCTCGATTCTATGCGGCTCACGTAAAGTGGACCCCGCGCATGCGGGGATGATCCTATGTGATTAAAAATATCGATTCCAGCGAATATGTGGACCCCGCGCATGCGGGGATGAGTCCAACATTAATGATATATGCGAATGGAGCGGTCATGCTGATTCCATTTTCAATAGCTTTGGAATCTGCAGTATTTTTTGCAAGGTCCTACGGTTTTTTTTTAGCATTAAGTTTTATAATAGAAACAAGAGAAGGAAGGACAATGGAGAAAAGGAAAAATATCCCCTGGTTGGAAAATGCCATTGCTTATACCACGGAAGGGATAGTGCTTCCCTGTCCGCGATGCGGAAGCACGGATATAGAAATCACTGTCCTGCAGGAAGGCAGGAAATCCATCACCCTGGTTTGCAGAAAGTGTGGCGACTGGAGACATTTTGATGGGGAAAAATAGCAAGTGCTGTATGCAGGGGAAAACAGATCGATTAGCGAAGTGTCTGGAAATTTAGAAGTCGCAGAAGATGATGAAAGCGAAAATTCAAAAAGGTTTTATTCCATTCTGCAGGAGAAATGATTATGTTTGAAATGGAAAATGGATGGTTTTTGACGTCGACGTAACAGAAATTGAAATCGTTGTTTTCTGAATCCCCGATGTTTATGTAAAATTTAACCCATATATAGAACTCGATGTACCAGAAGAATTAAAATAAAAAGCCGTCAAGCGGCTCAAGATTCTGCCATTAGAAACGGCAAAGGTAGGACATTCATATCTAAAGAAAGGATGGGCTAAAAATACATCGAGGGAACACCAAATATTGGAAGAATTCGGCTGTAAAAAGCTGGTTTAATGGTTTAGGAAAACAAAGACCGGAGCAAAAGAGCTAGCCTCGCTTTTTGCGTCTTTTCTGTCCCCCATTTTACCCACCTGATCTTCTATAATGGAAGTAAGAAAAGGAAGGTGGGAAACATGAAAAGGATTTTCATTACGATTACTGGCTGCAATCATTATCTAGGGTATGGGGTTTTCCGGCGGAAAATGGAACTGGTGCTGCGGAAGGAACCGGACAACGAATATGATAAGGAAGCTATCCGGGTGGAACTGCCGGGCATCGGCAAAGTGGGCTATGTGGCCAACAGCCCCCATACTGTGCTGGGGGATACCTGCAGCGCTGGGCGGATCTATGATAAAATCGGCAAGAAAGCCCATGCCAGAGTGGAATTGATCACTGACCGGGGCGTGGTGGCACGGGTGAAGGAGTAAAAAAGGGGGGGTGTGGTATGTTCCTCGTTTTTATTTGTATCCTTTATGCTGTCGGTTTTTTGGGGCCTGCTTTGTTTATTTATATGTTTTTGGAAGATATCTTTTGGCACCGTCGATGAAGGACCCCGTCTTCGCTTCCCTGTGTTACAATAAAAAGAAAAAGGAGGCCGACCATGAAAAAACAACGGAAAATCGTGGCTTTGGCAGCCCTGCTTTTTTTGGGGTCTTCCTGGCTGGCTGCGGAGTGGACCAAAGACAGAGGGACGGAAAGACCGGGGCCTCGCCGGTAAGGATCAGCGGGCCGCTCTGCGGTTCAGTCCCTAGTCACTAGTCTCTAGCCGATGGATACCATTTGCCCGGGACAGATGGTGTTGAAGGGAAACGCAGCCCAGGGGATGCTAACCCACCACCATTGCGCAAGCGCAACGGTCCCCCGCCCTTGAAAAGGGCGGATATGGAAAGACGGGGGCCGGGAAGGCTATATGTTCAGAGACAAACACGCAGCATCTGGCATCCCAAACGACCAACGATGAACGACTCACGATGAACCCCAAAGGAGGAATCCATGCCAATCCATTTTACCCCTTTCACTGGGGGGCTTTTATTGATCAATCTCATTACGTTTGCCGTTTACGGCTATGACAAATCCTGTGCCAGGCGGGGAGCCTGGCGGGTACCGGAAATCCGGTTGCTTCTTTTGGCAGCGGTGGGGGGCAGTGGGGGAGCGCTGTTGGCCATGTTCCTGTTCCGGCACAAGACGAAGCATCTGAAATTCACCATCGGGGTGCCGGTGATCCTGGGGCTGCAGGTCTTTCTGGGGGCGAATTTTTTGAAGGGGGTGCTGCACGTGTGAAAACCACACACGTGCAGCACCCCATCACATTTCCCTCTTGCTAAACGTCAAATTGTCAAATATAATAGAGCATGGGAGAACCTGTCTTTCCCATAGGAGGTAATCATCATGCGCAATATAGCCGATGCCATAGAGCAATTCATCATCAGTGAGCTGTTCGCCAACGAACAGGACCGGGTGGATGTGAAGCGGAGCCAGCTGGCAGAAAAGCTGTCCTGTGCTCCCAGCCAGATCACCTACACCCTGACGACCCGTTTCACTCCGGAACGGGGCTATGAAGTGGAATCCAAACGGGGGAACGGGGGATTCATCCGGATCATCCGGCTGCCTCGTCAGACGGCAGTCAAGCCTCAGCTGCCCGTCGGTAAGGGGACCATGACTTCCAATCAACTGGTCCAGGCTTTGGCGTCCCATAAATTGCTTACTAGCCGGGAGGCCCGGCTGCTGGATTATTTTCTCCATGTACTGGGGGACCATGTAAGCGAAGAGAACAAGGAACAAATCGTGCGGACGGCGTTCCAGCTGCTCCAGGAGGAGGAGTAAGTGGCCAGGACACAGACCCATTATGTATGTCAGAACTGCGGGTATTCCACTCCCAAATGGCTGGGCAAATGCCCGGAATGCGGTCAGTGGGATACGCTGGTGGAAGAAACGGCGGCTCCGGCTCCCAGCCGGCAGCGGCCGTCTTATCTTGCGGTAACGGAGGCTCCGACTCCCAAGACCCTGAAGCAGGTGGATAAGGTAAAGGTCCAGCGGATGACCACCGGGATCCATGAATTCGACCGGGTTTTGGGAGGAGGCATCGTCCCTGGCTCCCTGATCCTTCTGGGCGGGGCTCCGGGTATCGGAAAATCCACCATCACCCTGGATGTTTCTATGAAGGCAGCAGCCAGTGGAGAACGGGTGCTCTACGTTTCCGGAGAAGAAAGTGAAGCCCAGACGGCCATGCGGGCAGAGCGGCTGGGACAGGCAACGGACGCCCTGCAAATCATGACAGCGACGGAACTGGGGACCATCCTGGTCCAGGCCCGTCAGGTGAAACCCCGACTCCTGGTCATCGACTCCATCCAGACCATGTACAATCAGGAACTGGAAAGCGCGGCGGGCAGCGTGGGCCAGGTACGGGAATGTACCGCCAAGCTGCTGACCTTTGCCAAAGAGACGGGGATTGCAGTGATTATCATCGGCCATGTGACCAAAGAGGGGAACATCGCCGGGCCCCGGCTGCTGGAACATATGGTGGACGTGGTGCTCCAGTTCGAAGGGGATCGGTCCTACACTTATCGGGTGCTCCGGGCATTGAAGAACCGGTTCGGCTCCACCAGTGAATGCGGGATCTTTTCTATGGAAGAGGAAGGACTCCGGGAAGTGGCCAATCCTTCCGGCTTGTTCCTGGAAGCCAAAGAAGAGGCGGTTTCCGGCTCGGTGATCACCGCGGCTATGGAAGGGAATCGGCCCATCTTGACGGAAATCCAGGCCCTGGTGTCCCATACTCCCTTCGGTCTGCCCCGGCGGACGGTGGTAGGGGTGGACTTCAACCGGGTGAACATGCTGCTGGCAGTGCTGGAAAAGCGCTGCGGCATGAACTTCGGGGATCAGGATGCCTATGTGTGCGCCGTTGGCGGCATGAAAGTGAAGGAGCCGGCGGCGGACCTGGCCATCTTGGGGGCGCTTGTATCCAGCTACCGGAACCGGCCGGTGCCCATGGGGGTGCTGGCTGTCGGGGAAGTGGGGCTCACCGGCGAACTGCGCCGGGTAGGCCTCACGGACCGGCGGATCAAAGAAGCTGCCCAGCTGGGGTTCCAACGGTTCATCGTCCCCAAAGGGAGCTTCCCCCAGGGCAAGGAGCCCAAAGGGGTCACCGTGATCCAGGCCAGGACCGTGGAAGAAGCCATTGTAGGGATGTACAGGGAATAGGGGTGTTGCATGTTTTGTGCAACACCCCCTGTATTTATTTGACAGCCCTCTATACTTTTTATATAATTTATGGGATACGAAAGAGATTATATTTTTCTGGCTGATGGGATTTTCCTTTTTGCTGGAGCAAATTTGGGAGAGTTGGTAATGAAATATTTAAGTGGCAACGAGATTCGACAGAAGTATCTTGATTTCTTTAAGGAACGGGGACACTTGGTACTGCCCAGTGCTTCCCTGATTCCCCACGATGACCCTACGCTTCTTCTGATCGGCGCAGGCATGGCTCCGTTCAAGCCGTACTTTACCGGCAAGGTGAAACCGCCTGCGACCCGGATCACCACCTGCCAGAAATGTGTCCGTACCGGGGATATTGAAAATGTGGGGCGCACGGCCCGGCACCATACGTATTTCGAAATGTTGGGGAACTTCTCCTTTGGGGATTATTTCAAGAAAGAAGTGATTCCCTGGGCTTGGGAATTCCTGACGGAAGTCCTGGAGCTCCCCAAAGATAAACTGTGGATCACCGTATATCCCAAGGATCAGGAAGCCTATGACCTGTGGCACGATGTGTGCGGGGTTCCGGCAGAACGGATCGTGAAACTGGAAGACAACTGGTGGGAAATCACCAGTGGCGGTCCCTGCGGTCCGGATTCCGAAATCCACATCGACCTGGGCGAAGAACGGGGCTGCGGCAGCCCAGACTGCGGGCCTGGCTGCGACTGCGGACGGTTCCTGGAACTGTGGAACCTGGTGTTCACCCAGTACAACAAAGAACCGGACGGCAGCTACACGCCGCTCCAGCACAAGAACATCGATACCGGCCTGGGGCTGGAACGGGTGGCTTCCGTGCTCCAGAACAAACCCAGCAACTTCGAGACGGACCTGATCTTCCCCATCATCGAATACGCCTGCAAGGTTTCCGGGAAGACCTACAACGCGGATCCCAAGGATGACGTGTCCCTGAAGGTCATCGCCGACCATGCCCGCTCCGTCACCTTCATGATCGGGGATGGAATCCTGCCTTCCAATGAAGGCCGAGGCTACATCCTGCGCCGGGTGCTGCGCCGGGCCATCCGCCACGGACGCCTCCTGGGCATCCGGAAGGAATTCCTGGTGGGAGCAGCTGACCTGGTCATCGACATGTACGGGGACCACTATACGGACCTGCGGGAAAAGAAAAGCTACATTGAAAAAGTCATCGCCATGGAAGAAAACTCCTTCCTCCAGACCCTGGAACAGGGCACCGATCTGCTGAACCAGAAGATCGACGCCATGCGGAAAGCCGGCAGTACGGTCCTGGCTGGGGAAGACGCTTTCCAGTTGTACGACACCTTCGGGTTCCCCTGGGAACTGACGGAAGAGATCCTGGAAGAACAGGGTTTCACCATGGATAAAGAAGGCTTTGAAAAGGCCATGGAAGCCCAGCGGGAAAGAGCCCGTTCCGCCCGGAATGACAAAGAAGGCAAACCGGTGCTCTACGAAACCCGCCATCTGAAGCTGGGGACCCTGACTGTGGATGAAGCCAGTAAGAACGGGAAAGTGGCGGCTATTTTCCCGGCCCACGACACCCAGCCCATCCAGAACGCCAAGAGTGGGGACGAACTGGCGGTGATCCTTACCAATACGGCCTTCCATGCAGAGGGGGGCGGCCAGCTGGGAGATACCGGCCGGCTGGTATCTGACAAGGGTATCTTCAATGTGACCGATACCAAAAAGCTGCCGGACGGTTACACCATCCAGCTGGGGACCCTGGAACAGGGCACCCTGAGCGTTGGGGATGAAGTGGAATTCGAAGTGAACCTGAAACGGCGGGCAGATATTGCCCGGAACCATACGGCCACCCATCTGCTCCATGCGGCCCTGAAACAGGTGCTGGGCAGCCATGTGAACCAGGCCGGCAGCTATGTGGGGCCGGACCGTCTCCGGTTCGACTTCTCCCATTTCTCTCCTCTGACGGAGGAAGAACTGGCACAGGTGGAAGATATCGTCAATGAAAAGATCCTGGATGCAGTGGATGTAGAAATCTCCCAGCAGGAACTGGAAAAAGCCAAGGAAATGGGTGCCATGGCCCTGTTCGGGGAAAAATACGGCAAGATCGTCCGGGTGGTGAATGTGCCCGGCTGCAGCATGGAACTGTGCGGCGGTGTCCATGTGTCCAACACCAGCCATATCGGGCTGTTCAAGATCTTGTCTGAATCCAGTGTGGGCGCCGGGGTGCGGCGGATCGAAGCCGTGACCGGACGGGGAGCACTGGCCTACACCCGGGAACTGGAAGACCTGATTGGAGAAGCTGCCGCTGCGGTGAAGAGCCGTCCCAACAACCTGGTGACCCGGATCTGCGCTCTGCAGGAAGACCTGCGGGCGGAAAAACACCGGGCGGACGAAATGGAAAAGAAATTGGTGGCTGCCCAGGCTGCCAGCGTGACGGCGGACGCCAAAGATGTGAAGGGCGTGGCTTTCCTGGCTCAGGAAGTGAAGGTCCAGGATGTGGATGCTCTGCGGAAGATGGGCGACACCCTCCGAGACAAGACAGGCGGGGTAGTGGTCTTGGCAGCTCCCATGAGCGCGGACAAAGTGAACATCCTGGTGATGGCTTCTAAAGAAGCTGTGAAGAAGGGCATCCATGCCGGGAAGATCGCCAAAGCTGTGGCCCAGGCCATGGGCGGCAACGGCGGCGGCCGTCCGGATATGGCCCAGGCCGGGGGAAAGGACGCCTCCAAGGTCCAGGAAGGGCTGGCCAAAGCCCTGGAACTGGTGGAAGGCCAGATGCAGTAAAACGAATAGGATTGCTTGACAAGAAGGTGTGGAAATGGATCCAAAGGAAAAACTGGGAAAAGCCCTGTACCATCTGCTGGAGAAGAAACACCTCCACGATATCACGGTGGACGAAATCGTCCATACGGCAGGGCTGAAACAAGAAGATTTTGACCGGTGCTGCAAAAATAAGAAGGAACTGGCCCACTGGGTGTATCTGCATATCCTGGCCCGGCACGGACGGGAAATCCTGAAGAGCCGGTGCTGGTCAGAAGCTCTGTACAAGAAATTCAAACTGTATGAGGCCAACTTGAAATTCCTGCAGAACCTGTATACCAGCTGTGATGTGGATGATATCCGGAATACCAACCGACGGTTCGTCCGGGATGCTTACCATCTGATGCTGAAAAAAGCGGGAGCCGATCTGCAGAATCCCCATATCCAGTTCGCCACGGAGATGGTGATCTATGGGGGAGAAGAGATGACCATGCGCTGGATCCAGGAAGGGATGGAAGTCCCCATCGAGGTGATGCTGGTCCTCTTCCAGGAATCCATTCCCCTTGTCATCAGTCAGTATTTTTATTGAGAAAGAGGGAGGCTGCTGCGTCTGCAACAGCCCCCTCTTTACCAAAGGAGGGATACCATGTCTCGTACTACACAGGAAACTACCATGTTCAAACCGGTCCCTGAGAGCAAAAGTGTGTCGGATACCATCCGGGAAGTGGCAGAAGCCTTGAAGGAAAAGGGATATAACCCTATCGACCAGCTGGCGGGCTATCTCCTGAGCGGGGATCCGGCTTACGTGACCAGCTACAAGGATGCCCGGCTGAAGATCCGGCGTTTCGAAAGATATGAATTGATCGAAGCCCTGCTCCAGGCCTATCTGGAGGAATCAGAACGCTGATGAGGATCATGGGCTTGGATCTGGGCACCCGGACCATCGGGGTGTCCGTCAGCGATGAAACCGGCTTCCTGGCCCGAGGAGTGGAGACCATCCGCCGAAAAGGCCTGGAGAACGATTTAAAGCGCCTGGAAGAATTGGTGGCGGCAGAAGGAGTGGGGCAGTTCGTCCTGGGCTACCCTAAGAATATGAATGGGTCCATCGGCGACAGGGCCAGGGCCAGTGAGGAATTCAAGACCATCCTGGAGGAACGCTTCCCGTCCATCCCGGTTGTCCTGTGGGATGAACGGCTCTCTACGGTAGCAGCAGAAAAAGTCCTGATTGAGGCGGATCTCCAGAGAAAGAAACGGAAGAAAATCATCGACATGATGGCCGCAGTGGTCATCCTGCAAAATTATCTGGACAGCCCGAGGAGGCAATGAAAATGGAGAAAAAAGACGAAAAGCTGCTGGAAACAGAAGATCAGGAAGCTGTGGTGGTGATCACCGACGCAGAGGGGAACGAAACCTATTATCTGGAAGAAATGGTGATCCCCATGGATCAAAAGAATTTTGCCCTCCTGACACAGATCCCGGGAGAAGATGATACGGATCCGGATGACGAGGAAGACAATGTGATCATTGCCCGGGTGGATTTTGATGAGAACGGGGAGCCCGTCTACCTGGATCCCACTGATGAGGAGTTCGAAGCTGTCCGCAAAGCCTATGAGGAAATCATGGACGAGATGGATGCCCGGTAACAGGACGGTCCATCATGCGGAAAAAACTCGTACCCATTGGAATCATCCTGGTACTGGCACTGCTCGCAGGCGGCTGCTGGTACCTGGACTACTTTAATACCAATACCAGCTTGGCTACAGGCGAAAAGGTCCGGTTCACGGTGACCCAGGGAATGACCACAGGGGATATCGCTACCCTGCTCCATGACAAGAAACTGATCCAGACCCCGGAATCCTTCCGGATGGCCGCCCGTCTCAAAGGGCTGGAAAACCATCTCCAGGCCGGGACCTACGAAATCACGGCTGGTATGAGCGATGGGGAAATCATCAACATCCTGTCCAAAGGCAAGGTCCATTCTAACCGGTTTGCGGTGCCGGAAGGATCCACCGTCAACGAAGTGGCCTTGAAGCTGGAACGGGAACACCTGACAACTGCCCAGGAATTCAAAGATGCCTGCCGGAATTATGCTCCCTATCCTTATATGGCGACTAGCAATCCGGATGTAATCTACAAGGCGGAAGGGTTCCTCTGCCCGGCCACCTATGATTTTCCTGAAAACGCCAAGGCCAGTGATATGGTGGCCATGATGGTGAAGGAGTTCGATAAGAAGCTGACCCCGGACTTGCAGGCGGATATCCGGAAAAGCTATCTGCCACTGCGGGATATCGTGAACCTGGCTTCTATGGTGGAACGGGAAGCAACCCATAAAGAGGAAATGCCCCTTATTGCCGGCGTCTTCGAAAAACGGATGCAAATGGGGATGCCCATCCAGTCCGATACTACGATCCAGTATATTTTCGGGGCCCAAAAAAAAGAAGTCACCTATGACGACCTGAAGCTGGAATCTCCTTATAATACCTACCTGAACAAAGGACTGCCTCCGGGACCGGTGGGGAATCCCAGCATGGATGCCCTCCGGGCTGTGATCCATCCGGTGATGACCGATTATCTGTACTTTGTGGCGGATAAGGAAGGCTACCATCATTTCACCAAAACGTATGACGAACATGTTGCCATGATCCAGAAACTGAACCCAGGAGAGATTATAGGAGAAGCACAGTGAAGAAACAGAAACCGGAACTGCTGGCTCCTGCTGGGAGCCTGGAAAAGGGCCGTATGGCTCTGCTGTATGGAGCCGATGCCGTTTATTTGGGCGGAAAGGCTTTTGGTCTCCGGGCTTTTGCCGCCAATTTTTCCCTGGAGGAAATCCGGGAAATAGCGGCTTTTGCCCATGCACGAGGGAAAAAGGTCTATGTGACTGTGAATATCTATCCCCACAATAGTGATCTGCCCCCTCTGCCAGACTATCTGCGGAACCTGGAAGAAGCGGGGGTGGATGCACTCCTGGTGTCCGATCTGGGTGTCTGGATGACAGCTAGGAAGGTGGTCCCCAATATGGGACTCCATGTGAGCACCCAGGCCAATGTGACCAACTGGGCTACGGCGAAAGTGTGGGAAGACCTGGGGGCCGAAAGGATCGTCCTGGCCCGGGAACTGTCTCTTCAGGAAATCCGGGAGATCAGGGAAAAAATCACAGCGGATCTGGAAGTGTTCGTCCATGGAGCCATGTGCATCTCCTATTCGGGACGGTGCTTGTTGAGCAACTATTTCACTGGAAGAGACAGCAACCGGGGGGCCTGTGCCCAGATCTGTCGCTGGGAATTCGGCTTGACAGAGAAGAACCGGCCTGGGGAAGTCTTCCCTATAGCAGAAGATGAACGAGGCACCTACATCATGAATTCCAAAGATCTCTGCCTGATGGATTTCCTGCCCCAGCTGATGGCTGCAGGAGTCAGCAGCCTGAAAATCGAAGGCCGGATGAAAAGCGTCCATTATGTGGCTTCCGTAGTCAGTGCCTACCGGAAGGCCATCGATCTTTGTTGGCAGGATCCGGACCATTTCGTAGTGCCATGCAGCCTTAAGGAGGAACTGGAGAAGGTATCCCATCGGCCCTATACTACCGGGTTCGCCGTTCATAAGACCGGACCGGAAGACCAGGTCTACACCACCAGTTCTTACGAACAGACAGCGGATTTCGTAGCTCTTGTCCGGGACTTCGATCCCGTTTCCGGACGGGTGACCCTGGAACAGCGGAACCATGTGAAATCTGGCCAGCGGTTGGAAGTGCTGACCCCCAAGGGAGAAATCTTTTCCTGGACCTTGGTAGAGATGGAGGACGGAGATGGGAATCCCATCCAGGCAGCGCCCCATGCCCAGATGGTCTTTACCGCTAAGGGAGACCCCCGGATGGAGGCGTTCTCTTTGGTGCGCCGTCTGAAAGCCTGACACGAAACAATTTGTAACAAAGTATATAGAAACCCTTGCTTTTTTACGGGTTTTAAGAGTAAAATAGATTAGTCGAATTGATTTTGTTCGACCACGGACGAGGAGACGATAGGATGAAGGCGTTGGACAAGCTGCGGACTTTCCTGGAACAGGAAAAAGTGGATGGCATCTTTATCAAGGGGGATTCCTCCATCCGGTATTTCACCGGCTTTACAGGAGGGGACAGCCTGCTCTATGTAGACACCCAGCGGGCGGTGATCATCACCGATTCCCGGTATACACTGCAGGTGCGCCAGCAGGCCCCGGAATGTGGACTCGTCGAACACCAGCACGGTTTCTGGCCGGAAGCGGCCACATTGCCTCAGTCAGACAACCTGGCCCTGGATGGAGATTATTTCTCCTATACAGAACAGTGTGCCCTGGCGGCAGCTCTGCCGGCTGTCCATTGGAAAAATGTGAACCTGGTGGGCCTCCGGGCCGTGAAGACTCCGGAAGAAATGCAGCGCATCCGCAAGGCGGTGGCCATTTCTGATGAAGCCTTTCTCCAGCTGATGCCCCATATCCGGGCTGGCCGGAAGGAGAGCGAACTGGCAGCAGAACTGGAATACAACATGCGGAAACTGGGGTCCACCAAGCCTTCTTTTGAAACCATCTGTGCTTCCGGCAAACGGAGCGCTTTGCCCCATGGAGTGGCCTCGGAAAAAGTCGTGGAAGAGGGGGATTTCATCACCTTCGATTTCGGTGCTACCTATGACGGATATTGTTCCGATATAACCCGTACGGTGGTGGTGGGGAAAGCGGCGCCCTGGCAGAAGGAAATCTATGATATCGTCCTTGCGGCCAACCTGTTGGGGGAAAAGACCCTGAAGGCCGGGCTTACCGGCATCCAGGTGGATCGGGCCGTGCGTGATTACATCACAGCCAAAGGATATGGACCGAATTTCGGCCATGGCCTGGGGCACGGCGTGGGTCTGGATATCCACGAGAAACCGGTGCTGAACAAAGCCAATGACCAGCCTCTGCCGGCTGGCGCCGTGGTGACCATCGAACCGGGCATCTACCTGCCCGACCGGGGCGGGGTCCGGATCGAAGATACGGTACTGGTCACCGAGGATGGTTGTGAACGGCTCACTTCCGTCCCCAAAGAATTAGTAGAACTTTGCTTCTCATAAATTAGAAATTACTATTTTGGAGGTTGTTTTCATGATTTCTACGAACGATTTTAAAACTGGCGTAACGGTTGAAATTGACGGCGATGCTTGGCAGGTCGTTGAATTCCAGCATGTAAAACCTGGCAAGGGCGCAGCTTTCGTACGGGCCAAGATGCGCAACCTGTGCACCGGCGCTGTAGTGGAACGGACTTTCAACGCTGCTGAACGTCTGGAAAATGCCATTGTGGAAAGAAAAGGCATGCAGTATCTGTATGAAGCCGACGGCACTTACGTATTCATGGACAATGAAACCTATGATCAGCTGGAACTGAACAAGGATCAGCTAGGCAAGGCCGTGAACTTCCTGAAAGAAAACATGGATGTCAAGGTCATCACTTTCAAAGATCGGATCCTGGGGGTAGAACTGCCCAACACGGTGGAACTGACCGTAGTGGAAACGGAACCGGGGATCAAAGGGGATACGGCCACCGGCGGCAGCAAGAATGCCAAGATGGATACCGGCTACGTGGTCAAGGTCCCTCTGTTCATCAACGAAGGGGATGTCCTGCAAATCGATACCCGTACCGGCGATTACATTGCAAGAGCATAAGAAGTAGAAAATGGGGGCTGTCGCAGGACAGCCCCGTTTTGTATCTTTCTCTTCCTCACAGGATTTGGCAAACGGAGAAAAGGAATATTTTATGAAGACAATTTATCTGGTCCGTCATGGAGAGACTCTGGCCAATCGGCAGGGTATCCTCCAGGGGTGGACCAACAACCCTTTGGATGATACCGGCCGGAAGCAGGCGGCGGCCCTAGTGACCCGGGCTGGCCGGGTGAAGCTGGACGCACTGTATACGTCCGATCTGCTCCGCACCCAGGAAACCGCGGCCCCTCTGGCGGCAGACCGTGGCCTGGAACCGGCCGTGCTGCCGGGACTCCGGGAAATCTCTTTCGGCAAATGGGATGGCCATTATCTCCGGGAGATCCAGGAACAGGATCCGGATACTCTCCGGGACATTTTCCTGAAACCGGGACAGGTGGATCTGGCAGCAGAGGAAGATCTGGCGGCCTCTCAGGAACGGGGATGGAAGACCTTTACAGGACTGGTGGAGCAGATGGAACCTGATGGGACCATCCTGTGTGTCAGCCATGGCGGGCTGATCCGTCTCTTGGTGTGCCGGCTCCTGGGTTTCTCCATCGATAATATGTGGCGGATGAGCCTGGCCAATACGGCTTTCGTACAGGTAGTCCAGACCCCGGACTACGGGTTCCGGGTGGATAAGCTGAACGATATGGGGATGCTGTAAGGGCTGTTCCCTGGCGACAGCCCTTACAGCTGACAAACTGCCGCAGGCAGTTTCTACCTCTTGACTCATCTGTTATAATAATAGATACATATATATCTTTCAAATGAGGGAGCGATTTTTATTTTAGAATTCAAGCACATCAGTATCGACGACAAGCCGATCTTTGATGATTATTTTACAGAAGAAGATTACCACGCCTCAGAATGTTGCTTCGGCTCTATTTTCATCTGGCGGAAGCAATATGACAGTTACTGGGGCATCAGCCATGGCTGTCTGATCATCAAGGTCACGGTGAACGGGACCACCTTTGTCCTGCCTCCTTTTGGGGGCGTCAATGAAGACTTGCCCAAGGTGCTCTGTGCCCTGAAACAATATTTCAAAGGGGAGCCTTTTGAAATGCACGGCATCTATGAGCATACCATCGAGCGGTTCCAGAAATATCTGCCTCAGGTGAATACATTCATCCCGGACCGGGACAATTGGGACTACGTATATCAACGTGCCAGTCTGGCCAGCCTCAGTGGCCGGAAACTCCATGGCAAAAAGAACCATTACAATCAATTCATCAAGGATCATCCAGATTTTGTATACGAACCCATCACCATGGAAAACAAGGATGAATGTATTGCGTATGGCAAAGAATGGGTGGAAAAACGGGAACTGACCGATCCTTCCATTGTGGCTGAATACGACGCAATCCGGGAGGGACTGAACAATCTGGACAAACTCCAGATCCGGGGCGGGCTGATCCGCCTGGACGGCCAGGTAAAGGCCTTCACCTTCGGGGAACGGGCTGGCAGGAATTCGGCGGTGATCCATGTGGAAAAGGCGGATCCGGACATCCGGGGCCTGTACACTGCCATCAATAAGGAATATATCGCCCACGAATGGCCCGATGTGACCTACATCAACCGGGAAGAAGACATGGGCAAGGAGGGACTCCGGGAAGCTAAGGAATCGTATAAACCGGCTTTCATGGTGAAGAAGTACAACACAGTCATCGGGTAAAGGGGAGAAAAACATGGATTTTCGGCTGCTCCAAGAGGATACCCTGCCTCAGGCGGCGTCCTTGTGGGATTATTGTTTCGAAAAGAAGGGGACACCTTTCTATGAATGGTATTTCAGGGAGTATGCCCTGAAACAGAATCGGATCCTGGGCGGGTTCCAGGACGGGAAGCTCCAGACCATGCTCCACCTGAATCCCTATGGACTCCAGGTAAGGGGGAAAGCCTGGAAGGTCCCGTATATCGTAGGGGTAGCGACGGATCCAGTGGCCCGGGGACACCATGTGATGGGGCAGCTGATGGAAACAGCTTTTACTATGCTGCGGGCCATGCAGGTGCCTTTTGTAATCCTCATGCCCATCTATGCAGGCATCTACCAGCCCTACGGTTTTGCCTGGACCCATCTCCGGAAGCATTACACCCTGCCCCTGGCCGGACTGGACCTGGCAGGCCGTACCCTGGATGGTTATGAGCCGGAACGGGTGGATACGGCAAAAGCCCGGGATCTGGTGGCTCCGGTTTACGCCAAAGCCATGGAACGGTACCACGGATATGCGGTCCGGGATCAGCGGGTGTGGGACAATATCCTCACTACTGCTGCTCGGGAAAATTTTGAGACGGTGATTCTCCGGAATGACGGTGCGCCGAAAGCCTACGCGTTGTATAATAGAGAGGGTGACAAAGTGACCGTCCAGGAACTGGCAGCGGTGGATCCTCCGGCGAAGATCCGGCTGCTCCAGTACTTCAAGGGACTGGCGGGAATCCACAAGAACCTGGACTGGCTGGCACCGGAGGATGACCTGACTTTCCTCCAACTGCCGGATCAGGCCTTGGCCCCGAAGGAAGCTCCTTTCATGATGGGCCGGGTGATCAACGGGGCGGCCTGTCTGAAAGCTCTTCCTGTGCCTCAGGAATTGCTGGGGAAGACCCTGGTCCTGGGGCTGAAAGATGAACAGATCGCCCTGAATACCATGCTGGTAAAGCTGCAGTTCAAGGAAGAAGGCATCCAGCTGCTCAATACCTTAGATGATCCTGAGGCCCTGCTGGATGTGGGGACCTTTACCCAGCTGTTCTTCGGTCTTTATGGTGCCTGCCAGCTCCAGCAGGCCGGTATGATTTATGTGGACAGTAAAAATGCGCTGGAAATCCTTGACAAATTGTTCCCCCGGGAGAATAATTTTATCAATGAGTATTTTTAAGGGAGGCTGTCATGAGCGACAAGATTAGAAGAGTATTTGTGGAGAAGAAGAAAGCATATGCTGTGGAAGCAGCAGGTCTGTGTTCTGATCTGCAGCAGACCCTGGGGCTGAAGAACCTGAAAAGCGTCCGGATCCTGAATCGGTACGACCTGGAAGGACTCAGTGATGAAGAATATCAACAGGCCAGGAGTCTGGTGCTCAGTGAGGCACCTGTGGATGTGGTTCGGGATGAAGAAGTAGAGATCCCTGCCGGCATCCGGAGCTTTGCTGTGGAACTGCTCCCCGGCCAGTACGACCAGAGAGAAGATTTTGCCGCCCAGTGCATCCAGGCCATCACCCAGGGCCAGCGGCCCATTGTGGCAGCCGCCAAGGTGTTCCTGCTGGAAGGGGAACTGTCCGACGCCGACTTTGAAAAAATCAAGAAATACTGCATCAACCCAGTGGAAGCTCAGGAAGCGGCCATTGCAAAGCCCGAATCCTTGGATATGACTTGGGATGTGCCCAAACCCGTAGCCGTGCTGGACGGTTTCCGGAGCCTGGACAAGAAAGGCCTGGAAGACTTCCTGAACCAGCAGGAACTGGCCATGAGCCTGGAAGACCTGGTCTTTATCCAGGAATACTTCCAGAAGGAAGACAGGGATCCCTCCATCACCGAAATCAAGGTGCTGGATACCTACTGGTCCGACCACTGCCGGCACACCACCTTTGAAACCAAACTGGAAAACGTTTCCATCACCGACGGCGTGTACACCCAGCCGGTGGCGGAAGCCTATGCTCTGTACAAGAAAGACCGGGATTTCGTCTACGGTGCCGATACCCAGCGTCCCATCACCCTGATGGACATGGCCTGCCTGGCTACTAAAAAATTGAAGAAGGAAGGGAAGATCCCCGACCTGGATGCTTCGGAAGAAATCAACGCCTGCAGCATCGTAGCCCCCATTGAAGTGGACGGCAAAAAAGAAGACTGGCTGGTGATGTTCAAGAACGAGACCCATAACCATCCCACCGAAATCGAACCTTTCGGCGGTGCCGCCACCTGCCTGGGCGGGGCCATCCGGGATCCCCTCAGCGGCCGGAGCTATGTGTACCAGGCCATGCGGGTCACCGGGTCCGGCGATCCTCGTACCCCCTATGAACAGACCCTGAAAGGCAAGCTGCCCCAGCGGAAGATTACCCTGGGCGCTGCAGCCGGCTACAGCTCCTACGGCAACCAGATCGGTTTGGCCACCGGTTCCGTGGAAGAATACTACCATCCCAAATTTGTGGCCAAAAGAATGGAAGTGGGGGCCGTCATCGGGGCTGCTCCCCGGGACGCCGTGGTCCGGGAACGTCCGGCTGCGGGCGATCTGATCGTGCTGTTGGGCGGCCGTACCGGCCGTGACGGCATGGGTGGCGCCACCGGTGCCTCCAAGGAACACACCACCCAATCCCTCAGCGAATGCGGTGCGGAAGTCCAGAAGGGGAATGCCCCTAACGAACGGAAGATCCAGCGGCTGTTCCGGGATCCGAAAGTGACCCGGTTGATCAAACGGTGCAACGACTTCGGGGCCGGCGGGGTATCCGTGGCCATCGGCGAACTGGCACCGGGCCTGGTGATCAACCTGGACAAGGTGCCCAAGAAATACGAAGGCCTGGACGGCACGGAACTGGCCATCAGTGAATCCCAGGAGCGGATGGCAGTGTGCATCGCTGCCAGCGACCTGGAGAAATTCATGGCCGCTGCCGCCAAGGAAAACCTGGAAGCCACGGTGGTGGCGGAAGTGGCGGAAGATCCCCGTCTGGTGATGTACTGGAGAGGGGAAAAGATTGTGGATCTGTCCCGGGCTTTCCTGGATACCAACGGAATTCCCCAGAAATCCGATGTGGTGGTGGACGGAGTGGAAGAAACCTCTCCCTTCAACAGCACCCCGGAAGAAGTGGAAGGCAAAAAGGACATCAAAGAAGCCTGGCTGGCCAACCTGGACCGGCTCAATGTGTGCAGTGAAGAGGGACTGGGCGAACGGTTCGACGGCTCCATCGGCCGGGGCAGCGTACTCATGCCCTACGGCGGCCGGAACCAGCTGACCCGCACCGAAGGCATGGCGGCCCGTCTGCCGGTACTCCACGGCAAGACCAATGCCACCTCTATTATGGCCAGCGGCTATGATCCCAACGTGTGCTGCTGGAGCCCGTACCACGGGGCCATGTACGCCGTGGTGGAAGCCGTGTGTCGGGCTGCGGCCATGGGGGCCGACCCGAAGAAACTGCGTCTTTCCATGCAGGAATACTTCCCCAAACTCCATACGGAACATACCTGGGGCCGGCCTTTCGCCGCTCTCCTAGGTGCCTATAAAGCCTGCTGCGAACTGGAACTGCCGGCCATCGGCGGCAAGGACTCCATGAGCGGCACCTTCATGGACCTGGAAGTTCCGCCTTCCCTGATCTGCTTCGCCGTAGGGGTCATGGACGGCCGGGATACCATCTCCAACGAATTCAAACAGGCCGGCAACACCGTGGTGTTCATCCCCGTACCCTGCGATGAACACGAAGTGGTGGATTACCTCGCCCTGCGGACCCTGCTGGACAGCGTCCACAAAGCCATCCTGGGCAAACGGATCCTCACCGCCGGCGTGGTGAAAGAAGGGGGCGTGGCAGCCGCCATCTCCTCCATGTGCCTGGGCAACGGTCTGGGCTTCGGGTTCGTGAAACCCTTCCTCCATGAGGAATGCCTGTTCACCCTGCAGCCCGGCGGGTTCCTGGTGGAAATGGCACCGGGGACCGATCCGGACAAAGTCTTCGCCGGCAACGATTTCCTGGTGCTGGGCTCCTTGACCGATGACGGCAAAGTCACCGTCAACGACACCGCCATCACCCTGGACGAAATCAAAGCAGCCTATACCCGCACCCTGGAAGGAGTATTCCCCTCCGTGGTGAAGGATTCCGGCAAGGAAATCTGCCGGATGCCCTATTACCGGAATGACCTGCCGCTGACTGCGCCTTACAACGTGGCCCAGCCCCGGGTGTTCATTCCCGTATTCCCGGGCCTGAACTGCGAATACGATACCGCTGCCGCCTTTGAGACAGCCGGTGCCAGAGCCGATATCTGCGTGATCCGGAACCTGACTCCGGAAGCCATCAAGGAAAGCGTGGAAGAAATGGCCAGACGGATCAAAGAAGCCCAGATCCTGGCCGTCCCCGGCGGGTTCTCCGCTAGTGACGAACCGGAAGGCTCCGGCAAGTTCATCGCCACCATGTTCCGGAATCCGGCCCTGAAGGAAGCGGTGCTGGATCTCTTGTACAACCGGGATGGTCTGGCCCTGGGGATCTGCAACGGCTTCCAGGCCTTGATTAAACTGGGTCTGGTGCCCTATGGAGACATCCGTCCGCTCACGGAAACCTCTCCCACCCTGACCTTCAATACCATCGGCCGGCACATTTCCCGGATGGTGGAAACGAAAGTGGTTTCCAACAAATCTCCGTGGCTGGCACTCACCGAACCCGGTGACATCCACACGGTAGCCGTATCCCACGGGGAAGGCCGGTTCGTGGCCACGGAAGAAGAGATCAAGAAACTCTTCGCCAACGGCCAGGTGGCCACCCAGTATGTGAACCAGGCAGGGGATCCCACCATGGAAAGCCCCTACAACCCCAACGGCTCCCTGTATGCCATCGAAAGCATCACCAGCCCCGACGGGCGTGTGCTGGGCAAGATGGGCCACACCGAACGGTTCACCGAGGGTCTCATGAAGAACATCCCGGGGAACAAACTGCAGCCTCTGTTCCTGGGCGGCGTGCAGTACTTCAAGTAATCAAACAGGGAAGGGGTTGCTGCATGTGCGGCAACCCCTTTTGTGTGTGACTTTGGTCATACGTCATATGTCATACGCTTTTGGAAAGCAATTTTTGCTAATTGCTTTTGAATTAAGAAAGCATCATTCATTAAAGGAGAAGATTCTGCATGGAACTTTCTGTTGGGGCAAAACTCCATGGTTTTGCCGTACAAAAAATCACCCCTCTGCCGGATATCGAAGCCACGGCCTATGAAATGATCCATGAGGTCAGCGGCGCCCGGCTGTTCTACCTGGCTAGCCAGGATGACAACAAAGTGTTCACCATCGGGTTCCGTACCCCCAGCCAGGACGATACCGGGGTGGCCCACATCACCGAACATTCCGTCCTCTGCGGCAGCCGGAAATATCGGCTGAAGGAACCCTTCGTGGAACTGGTGAAAGGGTCCCTGAACACTTTCCTGAATGCCATGACCTACACGGATAAGACCGTGTACCCGGTGGCCAGCCGGAACGCCAAGGACTTCCGGAACCTGGCGGATGTGTACCTGGACGCGGTATTCTATCCCCTGATCGGGGAAAACCCCTTTACCCTGCGCCAGGAAGGCTGGCATTACGAACTGGGCCAGGGAGAGGATAAACCTCTGGTGTATAACGGGGTGGTGTACAACGAAATGAAGGGGGTCTATTCCTCCCCGGACGCCATCGAGGAACATGAGGTGATGAAGGCCCTGTTCCCGGATTCCCCTTACCGGTTCGAATCCGGCGGCCTGCCTTCTGCCATTCCCCAGCTGACCCAGGAAGGATTCGTGGCCTTCCACCAAAAATACTACAGCCCGGAAAACGCCTATATCTACCTGTACGGGGATGTGGACATCGACGACTGGCTGGACTATATGGACCGGGAATACCTGAGCCGGTTCCCCAAGACCGGCACCCTGAAGGTGGAGATCCCCCTCCAGGCTCCCTTCGACCAGACCCGGGAAGTGAAAGCCTCCTACCCGGTGCCCGAAGGGGATGACACCGCCCACAAGACCTACCTTTCCATGAACATCGTGGTGGGGTCCGCCCTGGACCAGAAGCGGATCATGGCCCTGAAGCTCTTGACCCATGTGCTCCTGGACGGGAACAATGCGCCCCTGCGGCTGGCGCTCCTTCGGGCAGGCATCGGCAGCGACGTATCCGGCAGCCTGAACGGCTCCCAGCTCCAGCCCGTGTTCTCCGTGGAAGTCAGCGGCTCCGACCCGGATAAGGAAGACCAGTTCGTGAAGGTGCTCTACCGGACCCTCCAGGACCTGTCCCGGAACGGGATTCCCCGGCGGCTCCTGGAAGCAGAACTGAATTCCGAAGAATTCAAGATGCGGGAAGCGGATTTCAACATCTATCCCAAAGGCCTGATCTACGGACTGAACGTGATGGAAACCTGGCTGTACGGGGGAGACCCCACCACCTGCCTCCGGTTTACCGACTGCCTGGATTTCCTCCGCAGCGCCATCGATAAGAAGTACTATGAACAGCTCATCGAAAGCGTGCTGCTGGACAACACCCACAAATGCCTGGTGACCCTGACCCCGGAACCCGGGAAGGAAGCCCGGGATGCTGCCCGGTTTGCGGAAATCATGGCGGAAAAGAAGAGCCATATGGATCAGAAACAGCTGGAAGAAGTGGCGGCCATCGCCGATGAGCTACATGCCCGGCAGGCGGCTTCCGATACCTCGGAAGCCCTGGCCTCCATCCCCCTGCTCCAGCGGTCCGATATTGCCCGGAAGAACGATTTCGAACATCCCCAGGTGACGGAAGAAGGGAAGCATACCCGGCTGGTGCTCCATCAGTTCACCAACAAAATCGCCTATTTCGACTGGTGCTTCGACCTTACCGGCCTGCCGGAAGACAAGCTGTGCTATGCCTACCTGCTGACGGATGTGTTGGGCAAGGTGGACACCGACGACTATTCCTATGAGGAACTGACCACCCTGGCGGATCTGTATCTGGGCGGATTGAATTTCGAAGTGAAGCCCTATACCTGGTATAACGATACCAATACCTACCGGAACGTGTTCAAGGTATCCGCCAAGGTGCTGGAAAAGAACGAGGACAAGCTGTTCGCCATCCTCAGCAGCATCGCCCTCCGGAGCCATGTGGACGACAGAAAGCGGCTGAAGGAAATCGTCAGCGAAGTGAAGACCGACTGGGACAACAACTTCTTTGCCCGGGGGATGACCGTGGCCACCCTGCGGCTCATGAGCTACTTCTCCAAGTCTGCCCGGAGCCTGGAACATGACCAGCTGACCTATTACCAGTTCCTCCAGGATCTGTGGGCCCATTTCGATGAGCGGGCCGAAGAAGTGGCCGCCAATCTGAAAGCCCTGTTGCCCGCCTTCTTCCATCAGGATGAACAGCTCCAGTCCCTGTCCTGCGACCGGGATATGGAAGAGGAGGCCCTGGCAAAGATGGAAGCCTTCATCTCCCAGCTGCCCCATTCTCCCTATGCAGGGAAACTGGCGCCGGAACTGGCAGCCCCCGGGAAGAACGAAGGGATCACCACCTCCGGGAAGGTCCAGTACGTGCTGGCCGGGGGGAACTTCCATGACCACGGCTACCACTATACCGGGGCCATGAAAGTGCTGGAAACCATCCTCCGCTACGGCTACCTGTGGACCAAAATCCGGGTCCAGGGCGGAGCCTACGGGGCCGGCACCCGGTTCGACGCCACCGGCACCTTCTACCTGTCCAGCTACCGGGATCCCAAACTGGCGGAAAGCCTCCAGGCCTACCGGGATCTGCCGGAGTACCTGGAAAAATTCCAGGCTTCCGACCGGGAAATGACCAAGTACGTGATCGGTACCATCAGCCTGGTGGACACCCCCCTGACCCCGGCCATGCACCTGGAAAAGGCCATTACCGCCCAGATGAAGGGGACCTCGGAAGACCTGGCCCAGAAGAAACGGGATCAGATCATCGACTGTACCCCAGAAGACATCCGGGCCCTGGCGCCCCTGGTCAGGGACGTGCTCTCCGATGGTTACCTGTGCGTGGTAGGCGGCGAAGGGAAAATCGAAGAGAACAAAGGGCTCTTTGAACGGGTGATCAAGGCGTAAAAAGCGGTCATACTCCGGTGGAAGGGGGTGTGAAAAAATTCACACCCCCGGGCACTGGTCACAGGCCGATGAAAAGAACCCGTGGCTGACGGGTTCTTTTGAAGCAAAGACAGGACTATGCGTTTCTTTTAAACAGTTGTTTGTCTGGATGATTTCTGGAGAAGCAAGGACAAGCTAAAGGCGCGTCCGAGCCAGCATCATACAAAGGAAGGCAGCCGCAGCCCGGCTGCCTTCCTTCGTCCAGTGACCAATGACATGTGACCAGTGACAAAGGGACTTCCCTTGTGTATGTTTTTTACACAAGGGAAGTCCCTTTATCTTGTTTTTGTGGTATAATGAACACAATTTACACCTAACGGAGGGATACAATGGAACTGGAAATGGAGTTCATCCGCAAAATGCCCTCTCCCCAGGAACTGAAGGTTGATCACCCTGTGGAGCCGGCTATCTATGAAACAAAGCGGCGCCGGGACGCTGAGATCCGGGACATCCTCACCGGGAAGGACAGCCGCTTCCTACTGATCATCGGCCCCTGCTCCGCGGACAATGAGGACGCCGTGGTGGACTACTGCCATCGGCTGGCCAAAGTCCAGGAACAGGTGAAAGACACTTTGTATATCATTCCCCGGGTCTACACCAATAAACCCCGGACCATCGGGGTGGGATATAAGGGCATGGCCCACCAGCCCGACCCGGAAGGGAAGGAAGATATGTTGGCTGGGATCATCGCCTGCCGGAACATGCACATCCGGGTGATCCGGGAAACTGGCTTCACCTGTGCCGAAGAGATCCTGTATCCGGAAAACCACCGCTATTTGTCCGACCTGGTCTCCTACGCGGCTATCGGGGCCCGGTCTGTGGAAGATCAGCTCCACCGGATGATCGCCAGCGGGGTGGGGATTCCCGTAGGAATGAAGAACCCTACATCCGGGGATATTTCTGTCATGCTCAATTCCATCGCGGCCGCCCAGCATGAGCAGCAGTTCCTGTTCCGGGGATGGGAAGTGCGGACCAAGGGGAACCCCCTGGCTCATGCCATCCTCCGGGGATATGTGGACAAGTTCGGCAAGAGCCTGCCCAACTACCATTATGAAGACCTGGTCCGGCTCCATGAAGAATATGGCAAGCGGGACCTGGTGAATCCAGCGGTGGTCATCGATGCCAACCATGCCAACTCTGGGAAGAAGTATCTGGAACAGATCCGGATCTCCAATGATGTGCTCTACAGCCGCCACATGAACCCGGACCTGAAGAAGATGGTGAAAGGCTTGATGATCGAAAGCTATATCGAGGACGGAAACCAGAAAATCGGCGAAGGAGTCTATGGGAAATCCATCACCGATCCCTGCCTGGGCTGGCAGAAAACCGAAGACCTGATCCTGGAACTGGCAGGCCGGGTGGATTATTGAGAATAGGGAGGATGCACCATGCTGAAACAGATTTCAATTTTTGCGGCCAATCACAAAGGAGCCTTGGGCAAGATCACCAATGATCTGGCCAAAGACAATATCAACATCTATACCATGCTGGCTACGGACAGTGCCGAATTCGGCATCATCCGGCTGATCGTGGACAATCCGGACAAGGCCCTGGACGCCCTCCAAAAAGCTGGTTACCAATGCCGGATCGACTATGTGCTGGCTGTGGACATGGGCAGCGATCAGCCCGGTACCCTGGATAAGATCCTGACCCATCTGAAAGACGCCAACGTGTTCGTCCGGTATCTGTACATCTCCTTCGACCGGAAAACTTCCAGCCCCATCGTGGTGCTGAAAACCGACGAACCCGAAACCGAAACCTTCCTGAAGGGCAAAGGATATCTGCTGTTGGACCGGTTCTGAGGGTAAACGGGAAGGAAGAGGGAAAGCGGACCTCCGGCGCAGTTCAAAAGGATGTCTGGACCCCCCTTCCTTTTTTTCTTATCTATGCTATAATGGAGACGTAGTAAATCTATTTTTTTCGAACAGGGTGGGACGTAAAAAGTACCACGAGGGACAAAATGTGCAACATCAGCTTGGATCGAATCATCAACCTGCAGAATAAACTGGTCCCGGAAATGGTGGACCTGATCACCGAGCGCTACAAGGTGCTCCGGCAGATCAGCCATGACCAGCCCATCGGACGCCGGACCCTGGCCAAGAAGCTGGGGCTCAGCGAACGGATCCTCCGCTCTCATGTGGATTTCCTCAAGGAAGCGGGCCTTTTGGATTTCACCCTCACCGGCATGAGTATCACCGACGAGGGGGCTGTGCTCCTCCAGGAACTCCGGGACTATGTGAACCGGCTCCAGAAACTTTCCAGCCTGGAAACCCTGCTCCAGGAAAAGCTCCATCTCCAGAAAGTGGTGGTGCTTCCCGGGAATGCGGACCAGGATAAAGTGGTCACCCGAGAGATCGGCCGTGTGGCAGCCGGTATCCTGCTGCGCCTCCTGGCGGATCACCAGCAGCATATCGTAGCTGTCACCGGAGGGACGACAGTGGCTGCCATGGCAGAAAATACCTTTGGCAACGAACCGGAGACCATTGTGGTCCCGGCCCGGGGCGGATTGGGGGATAAGATGGAACTCCAGGCCAACACCATTGCCACTGTGCTGGCCGGCCGTCTCAAGACCCGCTACCTGCAGCTGTACGTGCCGGACAGTGTCAGTGAAGATGTGCTCCAAAAGATCCTGGAAGAAGATGCCCGGGTGAAACAGGTGGTGGAAACCATCAAAAGCGCGGATATCCTGGTCCATGGTATGGGGCAGGCCCAGGTGATGGCGGAAAAACGGGGCATGGATCCCCAGCTGATGCAGCGCCTGGAACAGGCCGGAGCCGTAGGGGAAGCCCTGGGGCAGTATTTCGACCTGAAGGGCCGGGTGGTCTACAGCACTGACACCCTGGGGCTCATGGTCAACGATCTGGAAAAGATCCACACGGTCATGGGCATTGCAGGAGGACGTTCCAAAGGAAAGGCCATCCTTTCCATGCTCCGCAGCGGCCAGGATGATATCCTGGTGACTGACGAAGCCGCCGCCCGGGAAATCATCGATTGTCTGCAAACTGATTCTCAACATCAGGTAAAATTTTAGGAGGAATGAAAAATGGTAAAAATTGGTATCAATGGTTTTGGTCGTATTGGACGCTGCGCTCTGCGTATCGCTGTGAAGAACCCGGAAGTAGAAGTGGTAGCGGTCAATGCCCGTTCCGGCATCGATACCTATGCCCATCTGCTGAAGTACGATTCCATCCATGGGACTTTTGATGAAGAGGTATCTGTTGACGGAGATGTGATGCATGTAGGCAGCAAAGCCATCAAATTCACCCGGTACACCGATCCGAAGGAAATCCCCTGGGGCGACATGGGCGTAGATGTAGTGTTGGAGACCACCGGCAAGTTCAAGACCCGGGAAACCGTACAGCCCCATCTGGACAACGGCGCCAAGAAAGTACTGATCGCCTGCCCGGCCAAAGGGGAAGACATTACCATCGTGCTGGGGGTCAACGAAGACAAGTATGATCCGAAAAAGGACCATATCATCTCCAACGCATCCTGCACTACCAACTGCCTGGCTCCTTTCACCAAAGTCCTGGAAGACAATTTCGGCATTGAAAACGGCATGATGACTACGGTCCATTCCTACACCAATGACCAGAAGATCCTGGATGCCGCCCACAAAGATCTGCGCCGTGCCCGTGCCGGTGCCTGCTCCATCATCCCCACTACTACCGGGGCTGCCAAAGCCATCGGTCTGGTCCTGCCGCAGTTGGAAGGGAAACTGAAAGGCATGGCCATCCGTGTCCCGACTCCCGATGTCTCCCTCACCGACCTGGTTGTGACCCTGAAGAAGGACACCACCAAGGAAGAGATCAACGAAGCCATGAAGATCGCTTCTGAAACCACCATGAAGGGGATCCTGGGCTATAACGAACTGCCCCTGGTTTCTAAAGATTACAGCGGCTGCCCTCTGAGCTCCATCGTAGACGGACTGTCCACCATGATGGTAGGCCCTCGCGTGGCCAAAGTGGTTTCCTGGTACGACAATGAATGGGGTTATTCCAACCGTCTGGTGGAACTGGCTCTGTTCGTAGCTAAAAAAGGCCTGTAAGAGAAAGGCAGTGCGCGGAACCATGGATAAGAGAACTGTCAAAGACATCCAACTGACCGGCAAACGAGTGTTGGTCCGGGTGGATTATAATGTCCCCATGAACGACAAGGGAGAGATCACGGACTTCATCCGGATCGAAGCATCCCTGCCCACTCTCCATTACCTGCTGGACCAGGGGGCCGCTGTGATCCTCCTGGCCCACCTGGGCCGTCCCAAAGGCAAGGTGAACCCCAAGTTCAGCCTGAAACCTGTGGCGGAAGCCCTGAGCCAGCTGATCCACCGCCCGGTGCAGTTCTGCCCGGACTGCGTGGGGAAGGAAGCCCAAGCTGCAGCAGCCCAGCTGCGGAACGGGGACATCCTGCTGCTGGAAAATCTCCGGTTCCATCCGGAAGAAGAAAAGAACGACCCCCATTTTGCCCAGGAACTGGCTTCTTTGGGAGATGTATTCGTCAATGACGGGTTCGGGGTTTCCCACCGGGCCCATGCTTCCGTGGAAGGGATCACCCATTATCTGCCCGCCGTGGCTGGTTTCCTGCTGGAAAAGGAAATCGCCTATCTGGGCAATGCAGTGGATAAACCCCAGCGTCCTTTTGCTGCCATCATCGGCGGGGCCAAAGTGGCAGACAAGATCGCTGTCATCCGCAGCCTGATCAAAAAGGCCGACGTGATCCTCATCGGCGGTGGTATGGCCAATACCTTCCTGGCTGCCAAGGGCTATGATCTGGGCAAATCCCTGGTAGAAAAAGAAAGCCTGGGGATTGCTAAGGATCTGTTAGCGGAAGCGGCGGCCCAGAAGACCAAGATGCTGCTGCCAGTGGACCTGATCATGGCGGCTAGCTTCTCCAATGAAGCGGACCATGAAGCGGAAGACCTGGATGCCCTGAATCCGGAATACATGGCCCTGGATATCGGCCCCAAGACGGCGGAACTGTATGCCCAGACCCTGGCCGGCATGAAGACCATTGTCTGGAACGGTCCCATGGGCGTGTTCGAAATGCCCAATTATGCAGAAGGGACCCGGCGGGTGGCGGAAGCCATGGCCGCTTCTGACGGCATCACCATCGTAGGCGGCGGTGATAGTGCTGCTGCGGTGAAACAGATGGGCCTGGCCGATAAGATGAGCCATGTGTCCACTGGTGGCGGTGCTTCCCTGGAATACTTGGAAGGAAAAGTGCTGCCGGGTCTGGCTGCCCTGGATGACCTCCGGACCCCAATCGTGGCCGGCAACTGGAAATGCCACAAGACCGTGGAAGAAGCCATGGAACTGGCTCACCAGGTGGCCCATGGCACGGAAATGGCCCGGGCCGAAGTAGTGCTGTTCCCGCCGTTCACCGCTCTGGAAAGCGTAGCGGCCATGGTGGATGAAGACGGCATCGGCTATGGGGCCCAGGACATTTTCTATGAAGATGAAGGTTCCTACACCGGCGCCGTATCCGGCCCCATGATTGCAGAGATCGGGTCCCGGTACGTACTGGTAGGCCACAGCGAACGGCGGAAATTCTTCTACGAAACCAACGATATCGTGGTGAAGAAGGTCCTGGCTGCTTTCCGGAATGATCTGGATCCAGTGCTGTGCGTGGGCGAAGACGCCGACGAACACGAAAACGGTTCTACCAAGGACAAGATCTTGAGCCAGCTGACTCCAGTACTGAACGTGCTCACTGATGGGCAGATCCAGCATCTGCTGGTGGCTTACGAACCGGTATGGGCCATCGGTAGCGGCAAGAGCGCCGAAGTGCGGGATGCGGTGGCAGCTGCGGATCTGATCCGGAAAGCGGTTGCGGAGAAATTCGGCAAAGAGGCGGCCCGCCGGGTGCGGATCCTCTACGGCGGCAGTGTGACCAGCGAAAATGCCCATGCCTTCCATGAAGACGGCATCGATGGCGTACTGGTAGGCGGGGCCAGCCTGTCTGCCCAGGAATTCTGCGCCATTGCCAACACGTTCTGAGGCAGTCATGAAAAAGAAACCTGTAATGCTGATGATCCTGGACGGCTGGGGGATCGCTCCCTCCAGCCCCACCAATGCGGTGACCCGGGCCCGGACCCCTCATCTGGACTTTTATTTCAACCGGTATCCCCACAGCCAGCTCCAGTGTTCCGGAGAAGCGGTGGGTCTGCCGGATGGCCAGATGGGGAATTCGGAAGTGGGGCATCTATCCATCGGGTCCGGGCGGATCATCTACCAGAGCCTGACCCGGATCACCCGGGCCGTCAAAGACGGCAGCCTGGAAACCAATCCGGTGCTGGTGAAGGCCATGGAAGAAGCCCGGGACAACGGAAAGAAACTCCATCTCCTGGGCCTGCTCAGTGACGGCGGGGTCCACAGCCATATTGACCATCTGCTGGGCCTTTTGGCCATGGCCAAGAATCAGAGTGTGGAGAAAGTCTATGTCCATGCATTCCTGGATGGACGGGATACTCTGCCCCAAAGTGCGGCGCCTTTCCTGGAACAGGTGGAAAAAGCCTGTCAGGAGCTGGAGGTGGGACGGATCGCCACAGTTTCCGGCCGGTATTATGCCATGGACCGGGACAAACGGTGGGACCGGATCCAGAAGGTGTATGACATCATGACGGGAGGCGAAGGCCAGGAAGCTGCCAGTGCGGCGGAAGGCCTGGAAGCCGCATATGCAGCTGGGCAGACCGACGAATTCGTGGTGCCCTTCCGGGTGTCTGGAGTGGACGGCACCGTGGAACAAGGCGACAGCCTGATTTTCTTCAACTTCCGTCCGGACCGGGCCCGGGAGCTGACCCATGCCTTTACGGATACGGAATTCCAGGGATTTCCCCGGAAAGAAGACCAGCTGCCCGTCCATTTCGTCACTATGACGGAATACGAAAAGAGCATCCAGGCACCAGTGGCATTCCCACCGGAAGAAATTCGGGATACCCTGGCGGAAGTGGTGTCCAAAGCCGGACTCCATCAGCTCCACATTGCAGAAACGGAAAAATATGCCCATGTGACCTTTTTCTTCAATGGAGGACGGGAGCAGCCCTTCCCCAACGAAGACCGGATCCTGGTGCCTTCTCCCAAAGTGGCCACCTATGACCTGCAGCCGGAGATGAGCGCCTATCTGGTGACGGAAAAGCTCCAGGAGGCCCTGGATAAGGATCTGTATGATCTGGTGATCCTGAACTTCGCCAATCCGGACATGGTGGGCCATACTGGTTCCCTGGAGGCAGCGGTGAAGGCCCTGGAGGCTGTGGACGAATGTGTGGGCAGCCTGGCGGACAAAGTGCTGCAAAAAGGCGGTGCCCTGTGCATCACCGCAGACCATGGGAACCTGGAAGAAATGGAAGATCCGGTGACCCATGCTCCAATGACCGCCCATACCACCAACCCGGTGCCATTCCTGGTAGTGGGGGCGGAGCCGGGGACCCAAGTGGAAGATGGAGGCCTTTCCGATATCGCTCCCACCCTGCTGGAGCTCCTGGATTTGCCCAAACCCGAGGCCATGACCGGCCATTCCCTGCTGATACGGAAGTAAGCTTTTACGCTGTTTTGCTTGTGCAAAATCAATTTGCCAAAATTGATTTCCATCGGCTAGAGACTAGTGACTAGAGACTAGTGACCAGCCTGGGGAATCTATTCCCCAGGCTCAACCATAACGAGGTGAAAACAATGCCAATCATTGAAAATGTGTGCGCAAGAGAAATCCTGGATTCCCGGGGCAATCCCACGGTTGAAGTGGATGTACTGCTGGATGACGGTACCGTAGGCCGGGCCGCTGTCCCTTCCGGCGCTTCCACCGGGGTCCACGAAGCGGTGGAACTGCGGGACGGAGACAAGGACCGTTTCGGCGGCAAAGGGGTCTCCAAAGCTGTGGACAATGTGAATGACACCATTGCCGACGCCATCATCGGTCTGGATCCCACCCGCCAGGTGGAAATCGATGAAGCCATGATCCGTCTGGACGGTACGCCCAACAAGGGCCGTCTGGGGGCCAACGCCATCCTGGGGGTATCCCTGGCTGTGGCCAAGGCTGCAGCGCTGTCCATCGGGCTGCCTCTGTACCAGTATCTGGGCGGGGTCAACGCCAAAGAACTGCCGGTTCCCATGATGAACATCCTGAACGGCGGTGCCCATGCGGACAACAACGTGGATATCCAGGAATTCATGATCATGCCGGTAGGCGCTGACAGCTTTGCCGAAGCCCTGCGGATCAACGCGGAAATCTACCAGGCCCTGAAGAAAGTCCTGAAGGACAAAGGGCTGGCTACGGCTGTAGGGGATGAAGGCGGCTTTGCTCCCAACCTGGAAAGCAACGAAGAAGCCCTGCAGGTGATCGTGGAAGCCATCGAAAAAGCCGGCTACAAACCCGGTGAACAGGTACGGCTGGCCATCGATACCGCTGCCAGCGAGCTGTTCGAAGACGGCAAGTACAACCTGAAAGGGGAAGGGGTCGTGAAGACCTCCGCTGAAATGGTGGAATGGTACGCTTCCCTGTGTGAAAAATACCCCATCGTCTCCATTGAAGACGGTTTGGCGGAAGATGACTGGGACGGCTGGAAACAGCTCACCGATGTTTTGGGCAAAAAAGTCCAGCTGGTGGGGGATGACCTGTTCGTCACCAACGTGGAACGGTTGAAGAAGGGCATTGAAATGGGCGTAGCCAATGCCATCCTGATCAAACTGAACCAGATCGGGACCCTGACCGAAACCCTGGATGCCATTGAAATGGCCAAACGGGCTGGCTATACCGCCATCGTTTCCCACCGAAGCGGTGAAACGGAAGACACCACCATTGCGGATGTAGTGGTGGGCACCAACGCCGGACAGATCAAATCCGGGGCACCCTGCCGCACTGACCGGGTGGCCAAGTACAACCAGCTGCTGCGGATCGAAGAAGATTTGGGAGCCGCCGCCCAGTACAACGGAATGGATGTGTTCTACAACATCAGATAAAAAGCTGTCAACGGTTCAGCTGTCAACGGTTAGCAGCCGGATGACAAAAAGGTGTGCTGCATGGAGCGTGCAGCACACCTTTTTTACGAAAGGAAATACACATGCTTGACAAATTATCTGTTTCTGCGGCCTTTGACCGATATGTTTCCCAGTTCGATCCGGATACTCCGGGGATCCTCAGCAAGCAGCGCCATTCCCGGATCGTCAGCGGCTTGTGCGAGAATTTGGCCCGGGAACTGGGATGGACGGAAAGAGAACAGGAGCTGGCCTGGGTGATGGGGCTGCTCCACGATATCGGCCGGTTCGAGCAGGCCCGGCGGTTCCATACTTTCATCGATTATAAATCCATGGATCACGCCCGGTACGGGGTGTGGTATCTCTTTGAACAAGGGCACATCCGGGATTTCCTGCCCCAGCCGGAACCGGAACGGGACCGGATCCTGGAGCTGTCCATCCTGTGGCACAACGGATATGCCGTCCCGGCCGGGGTCACCGGAAGAGCCCGGGATTTTGCCCTTTTGCTTCGGGATGCAGATAAAATCGACTTGTTCCGAGTCTATGCAGGGTATCTGGACCACCCTGAACAGGTATGGCAGGTGTCCCTGGAGGATTTGGTCAGTCAAGCCATTTCTCCCAAAGTTTTGGAAGAGGCCCTGGCGGGGAAACTGGTACATACTGAATATAAGAAGACCGCCCTGGACTTTTTTACGGGATGCTTATGCCAGTTGTTTGATGTCACTTATGGTCCCAGCCGGGAAATCATCTGCCGGCAGGGATATTTCGCCAAACTGCTTGGCTTCCAGCCGGTGAATCCGAAGAGTGCCCGTCAGCTGGAACAGGTGAAGGTGAAGCTCCGCCACTGGCTGGTATCGGGGCCTCCGACTCTTGCCCGCTGACAGGGCAGGAGGTTTTCTCTTTCCAATCTTCATAGAAATTCCATATTCCTGTGATACAATAATCAGAGAAGAGTGAGAAAATCGGATATAAAGGAGGAATCAACTTGAACCAAACCATGGGCAGCCGCTATGAGGACTGGCGGCCGGTACTGGAAAAAGTACAGGCACAGCTGGTCCGACAAATCCAACAATACAATCAGAAAGAAATGGAAGAAACCAAAGAAAATGCCTATGAACACCTGATCTACCGTATCAAGGACCCCCAAAGCATGGCGGAAAAGTGCCAGCGGAAAGGCCTGACCGTCAATGCCCGATCGGCTCTCCATGGAGTCTACGATGCCATCGGCCTGCGGATCGTGTGCCGCTTCCTCAGCGACATCGACCGGAATCTCCGGCTGATCCGGGCCATTCCCGGCTGCACGGTCATCCAGGAAAAAGACTACGTACACAATGTGAAACCCAACGGCTACCGGTCCTACCATCTGATCCTCCGGCTGGAGGAGCCCTTCCCGGATGTGGAAGGGAACACCCCGGGAATCTTCTATGCGGAAGTCCAGCTCCGGACCATCGCCATGGATTCCTGGGCCAGCCTGGAACACGAGATGAAGTACAAAAAATCCATCCGGAACCCGGAACTGATCGGCCAGGAGCTGAAGCGGTGCGCCGATGAGCTGGCCGCCTGCGACCTGTCCATGGAGACCATCCGGAAACTGATCCGGGAAACCTGAACCACTGACCCAGGGAAAGGAGTCAATCATCCATGAAAGTATTGCTTGCAGAAGACGAAAAAGCCATGTCCATGGCCCTGTGCGCCGTGCTGGAACATTCCGGCTGCCAGGTGGATCCGGTCTATGACGGACAGGCTGCTGTGGACAAGGCACGCCAGAACATCTACGATGCCATGATCTTCGATATCATGATGCCGGTAAAGGACGGGATCACCGCCCTGACGGAACTCCGGCAGGAAGGGGACCGGACCCCGGTGATCATGCTCACGGCCAAGGCCGAAGTGGACGACCGGATCACGGGACTGGACGCAGGGGCCGATGATTACCTGACCAAACCTTTTGCCATGGGGGAACTGCTGGCCCGGCTCCGGAGCCTGACCCGGCGGCAGGAAGATTTCAACCGGAATACCCTCCAGGCCGGTACGGTGACATTGAACTGTGCGGAAGGGGAGCTGTCCAGCAAAAGCAGTGTCCGGCTTTCTCCCAAGGAAACCCAGCTGATGAAGTACTTCATGCAGCACCCGGGGAAACCCTGCGAAACCCGGATGCTCTTTGACCGGATCTGGCAGGACGAAAAGCAGGAAGATCAGGGAATCGTGTGGATCTACGTATCCTACCTGCGGGAAAAGCTCAAGGCCATCGGCGGCAATCTTACCATCGACGGCCATCCGGACGGGGCCTTTGTGCTCCAGGCTCCGGCCCTGGCCAATTAAAAGAGGTCCATTATGGATATGATCCATCGTCTGCGGCGGAAATTCCTGCTGCTGGCTTTTGTGGCCGTGGTGATCATCCTGGCCGGGGCCCTGGGGCTGATCAACGGCATTACCTATATGAAAATGCGGTCGGAAGTGGACACTCTGCTGACTGCCATTGTCCAGAACGATGGAATCATGCCCTCCCATCAGCCGGGGACCAGTACGGAAAGCTGGCTCAGCGACCCGGAATGGTACAATGATACTCCGGAATTTGCCCACCAGACCCGGTATTTCAGCGTAATCCTGGATCATGACGGCCGGATCCAGCGGCTGAACCTGTCCAACATTTCCGCCTTCAACGAACTCCAGGCTCTGGAAATCGCCCGGACACTGGCGGATGGTCCCCAGGCCCAGGGCGTGTTCAAGAACAAACGGGCCAGCTACTGTTACAGCGTTACGGAGCGGCCCGGGGGCGGCCGGCTGGTGGTGGTCATGGACTGCACCCGGGATGTGGGAGCCGTGGATGCCTTTATGCGGTATTCCCTCCGGTTCGGCCTGGTGTGCATCCTGCTGTACATGATGATCCTCATGTTCCTGAGCAATTATGCCATCCGGCCCTTTGTGGAAAACGTGGCCAGCCAGAAACGGTTCATCACCAACGCCGGTCACGAGCTGAAGACCCCCATTGCCATTATTTCCGCCAATGCGGAAGCTCTGGAACTGATCAGCGGCAAAAGCCAGTGGACGGACAACATCCTGTTCCAGGTGAAACGGGTGACCCGTCTGATCAACGAGCTGATCATGCTGGCCAAAATGGGGGAAAAGAACCAGCAGCTGCTGAAACGGGAACCAGTGGACATCAGCCGGACCTTCGAAGAAGCGGTCCAGTCCTTTGCTCCGGTGGTGGAAGGGGAAAAGAAAACCCTGGTGAAGGAAATCCACCCGAATCTCCAGGGGGAGACGGATCCCAAGTATCTCTACGAGATCTTCACCATCTTCATGGACAATGCGGCCAAATACTGTGATGAGGGCGGCACCATCCGGGCAGTGCTGGAACCCCATGGGAAGCAGGGCTTCCGGGCCTTTGTGTCCAATGATTACAAGAACGGTGCCCAGGTGGACTATTCCCATTTCTTTGAACGGTTCTACCGGGGGGATGAAAGCCACAACAGCCAGAAGGCCGGGTACGGGATCGGCCTTTCCATGGCGGAAGAAGCCACCCGGCTGCTGGGCGGGAAGATCCAGGTGGATTACAAGGACGGCGTGATCACCTTCGGGGTGACTTTCTAACGGAGCAGGGAGGCGATTGGTATGGACGTGGGAGTATTGGGGTCCGGAGCCATTGTTCCCGTGGCCCTGGCGTCCATGGAGGCGGTGCCGGGGATCCGGGTGAAGGCCCTGTGGTGCCGGGAATACAGCCGGCAGCGGGGAGAAGCCCTGGCCCGGGAGTATGGGATTTCCCAGGTGTTCACGGACCTGGAATCCCTGTTCCGGGAGGGAGGCGTGGATACGGTGTACATCGCCCTAGTGAACCAGGTCCATTATGCATACGCCCGGGCAGCCCTCCTGGCCGGGAAAAACGTGATCCTGGAAAAGCCCTTCTGCCCCTCTTTTGCCCAGGCGCAGGACCTGGCGGAACTGGCCCGGGAACAGGGACTTTTTCTTTTGGAAGCCATGCCCCTGTGGCACGGAGCTCTGTTCCGGAAAATCCGGGAACTGGTGCCGAAACTGGGGCCTATCCGGCTGATCCAGTGCAATTATTCCCAGTATTCCAGCCGGTACGACCAGTACCTGCAGAAAGAAGTGCTGCCAGCCTTTGATCCGGCGGCTTTCGGCGGGGCTCTGTACGACCTGGATGTGTATAACATCGCCTTTGCTGTGGGTCTGTGCGGCCGGCCAGAAAAAGTGGCCTATGCCCCCAACCGGGGATGGAACAGGGTGGACACCTCCGGGGTGCTGCTCCTCCAGTATCCTGGGTTCCAGGCGGTGCTTACTGCTGCTAAGGATTCGGACAGTCCTTCCTTTCTCCAGATCCAGGGTGAAAAAGGCTGGCTGAAGGTGGAAGGAAAACCCATCCATCCGGACAGGCTGGTCTGGAGGTTTCTCCAGGGTCCGGACCGGGATCAGTTCAGCATTGGTGCTGGAAAAAAGAAAGAGAACATCCAAAGCTGGATTCCCCCGGAACGGAGGAACCGGATGGTGGAAGAGTTCGAGGAATATGCCCGGATTGTGGACGGAAAGAAAAAAATAGAGGCGGAGGAGTATTTGCAGATGACCCTGACTGCCAGCGAGGTGCTAGAGAGGGCGGGAAGTCCAACTGCAGAAGAATGAACCATCAAAAAAGGAATTACCTGGATTGGACAGGCCTTTTATTTGAAGAATAAAAAAACGAATCGGACAGCCAGTCGGATTCCATGAGTGTCCCGGAAACTCTGGACAAAATCCAATGGTATGGTGTAAAATAAAAGAATCTGATATGTGGAGGGAATACCTGTGGCTTTAGATATATTGATGGTCCTTGATGTGATCGTGAGCATCCTGATGATCGGTTCCATCCTGCTCCAGTCCGGGAAGAGCGCCGGCTTCAGCGGAATGGGGGGTGGCGAGTCCCTGTTCGGTGGCAAACCCACCGATATGGATGAAGCATTGGCCCGGATCACCGTAGTATTGGGTCTGATCTTTGCTGTCATCAACGTGGCAATCGCCCGCTTGCAGTAAGCAATTGAAGAACGTTCACACAATTCACAGTGGCATTGCCTGGGTCGGGTAATGCCATTTTTGCTATGGGGAAGGGGGAGAGACCATGGTACTGCCTGGAGCAGAACCGTTCTTTTGGCAAGGTGGAAACCATAAAGGGGTCCTGCTGATCCATGGCTTCACCGGCAGTCCTTCTGAGCTGCGGGAACTGGGAGAACAGCTCAGAAGGAAGGGATATACGGTGGAAGGACTGCTTCTGGCGGGCCACGGGACGGATCCCCATGATTTGCTGGATGTAAAAGCAGAACAATGGGAAAAACAGGTGCGGGACGGAGTGGCCCATCTCCGGGCCTGCTGTTCCCAAGTGACGGTCATCGGCCTTTCCATGGGAGGGCTGCTGAGCCTGTATGCCGGGGCGGTAACGGATGTGGACAAGCTGGTGGTGATTTCCACTCCCATCTACCTCTACGACTGGCGTGTATATTTCCTCTGGCTGGCGGACCGGCTGCCCTACTGGGTCATCCCCAAACATCCGAGGACCATCGATGCTCCGGAACGGTACAATGTGGCCTATCGCTGTATGCCTATCAAAGCCGTCCATCAGTTGGTCCGGCTGCTGAAGGCCGTCAAAGGGAAATATCTGTCCCAGGTGGATCAGCCCCTGCTGATCATCCAGTCCAAAACAGACCATACGGTACGGCCGGAAAGCGCCCAATACATTGCTGATCAAGCAGCTTCCCAGGAAAAACAGCTGCTGTGGATCCCTCAGGCCCGTCACGTCATAACTTTATACAAAGGCCGACAAACCATTTATACGGCCATAGAGGCTTTTTTGGAGGCATAGAGAAAATGGAAAGAACGAGAGATACCATGTGTTTCGGCTGTGGGAAGGACAACCCTATGGGGCTCCACCTGCATTTCCGCACTGATGCGGAAGGCTGCTATACCAGCTTCGTGCCCCAGCCGGTCCATCAAAGCTATGATGGCCGGATGCACGGAGGACTGATATCCACCCTGCTGGACGAGACCATGGGGAATTATCCTTATATGTATGAACACAAAGTGGCCTACACGGCTCGGCTGGAAGTCCGCTTTCGGCAGCCGGTGCGCATCGGGGAACGGATCGAAGTGATCACCAAAGTGAAGCGGAGGAAAGGGCAGCTGCTGGAAATGACCGGGCAGGTGGTCCGGGAGGACGGGAGCATCGCAGCGGAAGCGGACGGCAAGCTGATGTATGAGGAGAAAGCATGACGAATACGGAATTGGAAACACGGCTCCTAGGATATATGAAGGAACATCCGGTGGCCCCTGTGGGAGCGGAAGAACTGCTGAAAGCCTTGGCGCTGGAAGGCGATGACCTGAAGCTGTTCTGGCAGGTGCTGAAAGACCTGGAAGACCGGGGACAGGTGGTAAAGACCCGGTTCAATACCTATGGACTGCCGGCGGCCATGGGTCTGGTGGTAGGCCGCTGCCAGGTGACCAGCAAGGGCTTTGCCTTTGTGATCCCGGAGGAGAAAACGGCTGACGGGGATCTCTTTATCCCGGCCAGCAGCCTCAGCGGCGCCATGGACGGAGATACAGTCATGGCCCGGGTGATGAAGAGCGGCTTCGACGACCGGCAGGAAGGGAAGATCATCCGGATCCTGGACCGGGCCCATCATAAACTGGTGGGGACCTTCAGCAAATCGGGAGAATTCGGCTTCGTGATCCTGGACAACAAACGAGTGGGCCGGGACATCTATGTACGCCGGAAAGATTTCAACGGAGCCCGTGACAAAGAAAAAGTCGTGGTGGAAATCACTACTTGGCCGGATGAACGGCGGAACGCGGAAGGAAAGATCGTGGAGATCCTGGGGAAACCCGGGGATATCGGCCTGGAAATCCTTTCCATCATCAAGGACAACGACTTGCCCACCAAATTCCCGGCACCTGTCCAGGCGGCTGCGGAGAAAGTGGAACAGAAAATCAAAAAGAAGGAAATCCAGAACCGGCTGGATCGGCGGAAATGGAATATCATCACCATCGACGGGGTGGATTCCAAGGACCTTGACGATGCCGTCTATGTGGAAAAACAGGGAGACAATTACTTCCTGGGGGTCTATATCGCCGATGTGAGCTACTATGTGCAGCCTCATTCCCTGCTGGATCAGGAAGCTTATGAACGGGGGACCAGCGTCTACCTGGTGGACCGGGTGCTGCCCATGCTGCCGGTGGAACTGAGCAATGGCATCTGCAGCCTGAACGAAGGGGAAGACCGGCTTACCATGGCCTGTGAGATGCTCATCGACGGGAAGACCGGCCGGATCATTTCCTTCACCATCGCGCCCAGCGTGATCAACAACCATCATCGGATGAACTATCCTGATGTGAGGGCCATCCTGGTGGATCAGGATGAGGACCTGCGGGAGAAATATGCGGACATCGTTCCCATGCTGGAAAATATGGCTCAGCTCCAGCAGGTGCTCCATAAAAAGAGGGAACGCCGGGGCGCCATCAATTTCGAACTGCCGGAACAAAAGGTGCTCCTGGATGAAGAGAAACATCCAGTGGCCATCGTGAAGCGGGAACGGTCCGTGGCCGAGATGCTCATCGAAGAATTCATGCTGGCCGCCAACGAAACAGTAGCCGGCTTTATGGCCAAACACAAACGGCCCTTCATCTACCGGGTCCACGACCTGCCGGATCCAGAAAAGATCCAGAACCTGGCCAAGCTGATGGCTCTCTTCGGAGTCACCCTGAAAATAGAAGAGAAGATGCGTCCTAAGGAACTCCAGCGGGCCCTGGACAAAGTGTCTGGGAAGCCGGAAGAAAAGCTGATTTCTACCGTAGCGCTCCGGAGCATGCGTCAGGCCCTCTACCAGACGGAGAATATCGGCCATTTCGGTCTGGCGGCACACTTCTATACCCATTTCACTTCTCCTATCCGCCGTTATCCGGACCTGATGGTCCACCGGCTCCTGCGCCGGCAGCTGGAGGGTGAACGGCTGAGCCGGCAGCAGGCGGAAGAGAGGACCCAGCGGCTGAGCCTGGTGGCCTCCCACTGTTCCATCCGGGAACGGGCTGCCATCGATGCGGAACGGCAGACGGTGGATCTGAAGATGGCTGAATACATGCTCCAGTTCGTGGGGCAGGAATTTGCCGGGACCATTTCCGGAGTCTCTTCCTTTGGCTTCTTTGTGGAACTGGAAAATGGAGTGGAAGGGCTGGTCCACATCTCCAGCCTTACGGATGATTACTATGATTATGTGGACGGCCAGTATGCTCTGATCGGCCAGCATCTAGGCCATCGGTACCGGCTGGGTGACCAGGTGGAAATCCAGGTCCTCCAGGTGGACGTCTCCGAGCGGAAGATCGATTTCGTCCTGGCCGGCCTGGCACCGGAAGCGGCAGACCAGATGCGCCGGGAATTGGGACGGCAAAAGAAGACCAAGACCGGCATTGCTACGGGAAGACTGCGGAATGAGACCACTGGCCGGAAGAGCGAAGGTCGGAAAGAGACCGGGAAGAAGAGCGGCCGCAGGAAAAAGAAAAAGAGCGGGTCCCAGAAACAAAACGGGGCCGGGCTGAGCCAGCTCCTGCCCCAGGGGACTGCGGCAGGAGCAGAAAAAAGCGGAAAGAAGAAAAACAACCGCCGACGGCGGAGAAGAAGGGATCGGAAACATGGAAAAGCCAGTGAAGGTAATCGCAGAAAACAGGAAAGCAAGGCATGACTATTTCATCCACGAAACCTATGAAACCGGCATGGTCCTTACCGGGACGGAAGTGAAATCCCTCCGCCAGGGGAAGGCCAACCTGAAGGATTCCTATGCAGCCGTGACCAAGAGCAGTGAAGTATACATCTACAACCTCCACATCAGTCCTTACGAACAGGGGAACCGGTTCAATGTAGATCCTCTCCGGGACCGGAAGCTGCTGATGCACAAAAGGGAAATCCAGAAGCTGATCGGAAAGACCAAAGAAAAAGGATTCACCCTGGTCCCCCTCCAGCTGTATTTCAGCCACGGATTGGTGAAATGCAAACTGGCCCTGGCCACCGGGAAAAAACTCTACGACAAGCGCCAGGCCATGGCGGACCGGGCTGCTAAACGGGATATCGACCGGGCCATGAAAGAACGGAACCGGTAAACAAGAAAAGAGCTGCGGATCATACCGTCCTGGAAGGGGAAGGTGAGGCCGCAGCTTTTTTGCAGAGGAGGAAGAGGACGAAGGGTCCATCATTTGCTGGATGGTGTGCATCGGGGAGTTTTTTACCCACAGGATATGGTATAGTAAAAAGAACAGAAGGAGGGGATGGAGTTGCAACAGGCAATGTTGGATAGAAAACCATATTTGGCCCATCTGGATCCAGAGGGAAAACGGCCGCCTCAGCTCCTGCTGGACCATCTCCAGCAGGTGGCCCGGCTGGCGGAGGAGTTTGCTCCTACTCCGGAAATGAAGGAAGCGGCCCGGCAGTGCGGGCTGTACCATGACGCAGGTAAGTACAGTGCGGACTTCCAGAAATACCTTTTGGGGCAGACACATGGCCGAGTGGACCATTCTACGGCGGGGGTCCAGCTTTTGGCAAAAATGGAACCTCTACATCTGTAATGGAAGCTTTCTGTATTGCCGGACATCATGCAGAATTGCCGGATTTTGGATCACAGGCAGATTTGCCGGGAGGAAATACTCTTTCGGCCCGATTGAAGAAAAAAGTTCCTGATTATTTTGCTTGGGAACAGGAGCTGGAAGCACCGAAACCGGTCAAAGCCATCGAGCAGGTGGCCCAACATTATCAGAACGATGGGAAGCCCGATGCCATTGGACAAGTGCTTTGGTTGCGGATGCTCTATTCCTGTCTGGTGGATGGAGACTTTTTGGACACAGAAGCCTATATGCAGAGGGGCGCGGTGAAGAGGGGCGGTTTTGCTTCTCTGGAACAGCTCCATGAACGGTTCTTTTCCGCCTTGAAGGAAAAGGGATTCTTCCATCCGCAAAATGATCTGAATCGGAAGCGGTGCGAAATCCTTCGGTGGTGCATCCAGATGGGGAAGAATAAGGAAAACCGGATCTATACCCTGACCGTTCCCACCGGCGGGGGCAAGACCCTTTCCGTCTTTGCCTGGGCGCTGGAAAAGGCCAAAATCTGTGGGAAATGTCACATCATTTATGTGATTTCTTATACGTCCATCATTGAACAGACAGCGGACATCCTTCGGTCCTACCTGGGAGAGGAAAACGTCATTGAACACCACAGCCAGGTAGAGTATGAAGACACGGACGAAAAGATGGATACCCGACGGCTGGCTACGGAAAACTGGGACGCCCCGGTGCTTGTCACCACCAATGTCCAGTTCTTTGCATCTCTGTTTGCCAATCGATCTTCCCGGTGCCGGAAGCTCTACAATATGGCCAACAGTGTGCTGCTGTTTGACGTGGTCCAGATGTTCCCTGTGAATTATATGACTCCGGTGCTCCGGAGTCTGGAGGCGCTGGTCCGGCATTTTTCCTGTTCGGCTCTTTTATACAGTTGATGTAAATACCGAAACTCCGGCTGGGAGAGCTCGGCTGCGGAAAGTGGCCAAATGCTGCGTGGTCCACGGACAGCGGGTGCAGAATTCCGTGTTCGAATGCCTGCTGGACCAGGCCCAGTTCATTCTTCTGAAAGGAGAACTGGAGGCCCTCATCGACAAAGACCACGACAGTTTGCGGTTCTACAACCTGGGAAACACGTATCAGAATAAAATCCAGCATCTGGGGGGCAAAAGGACCTATGATCCCGAAGCCCATGGTGCTGTAAGCGCGAAGGGGAAGCAAACAGAAAGAAACAGCACAAGAAATTGTGGTGTATGAGAGCGATAAGGCTACCTTCGCGAAAAAATACGGGAAAGCAAGAGAAAATCAAGCTGACTCGTTTGTCAGGTCGCCCCCGCAAGGGGGCGTGGATTGAAATGCTCGTATGTGCCAGCGTCTGGCGGAAGAGTGGACCCGGCAGGGGAAAAAGACAACGGCGGAAGATGTTGCCAACACTTTGCAGATTGTACCTTCTGGGAGCGTGACTAATATAGATGGTAAAAACGAACAATTAGCACAAGTAAGGCAAGCAAAGAGAAACCTATATAACGATAATAAAGAGTGGAATGTAAAATTAAAAGATTGGCAAGAAAAAGGTAACGGCTGGAACAGTTATTATCAAAGTAAAATGTTCAAAGTAATGGACACTCCGTCTGTTATGTTAATGCTTGGAAAATCGCCCAAAGAGTTAAAAACCTATAATAGTTTTTTCAAACATGTACTTAACGTTAATAACCACGCAGGGTTAGTTGCAGATGATTTAAAGAATCTCCCAAATTACTTGTCTAATCCGTTGATGATTTTTCAAACCGGGAATGGCATTATATCTGTGGTAGATATTCAAACCAGTTCTAACGCAACAGTGATTGTTCCGATTCGAATTAACGAATCTATTAAGGACAGTGCCGGTGTAATTAGCGTTGTAAACAGAGTTCCTTCTTTATATGCAAAAACTAAAGGAAGTAAAAATCCGGCTCCTAAATATGGATGGTTTGCAGATGAAATTGCAAACGGAAAGTTGCTTTATATAAATAAAAAAGAAGCATTCAATGGATTGCTGGGCTTGGACACTTGAAACCGTCCAGTGGTCAAGCAAAATTGAATGCTTCTATTACGAATATTATAAATAATCCTCCGCAAAACGTCAAGACGGAAAATGATTTGAAGAATTATAGAAATACTCATATGCCGTTATATCAAACCGCTTGGCACGGTTCTCCCTACGACTTTGAGCAGTTTGACCTTGGCGCAATGGGTAGCGGCGAAGGCAATCAGGTGCATGGCTGGGGGCTTTATTTTGCAAAAGACAGAAAAATTTCCGAAGGGTATAAGGACTTTTTAAAGAACCTCCGCAGTACGGTGGTCATTGATGGGAAAAAGTTTGTCGGTTATAAAAACGGCTTTAGAGATGAAGACGGAAATCGGCCGTCTGACAAGAAATTGCGTTTCGCCTTACTCAATCTCTCTCTGGAAGGCAGTAGGGAAAAGGCGATTCAAAGGGTTTCCGAACTGGCACGCACTAGCAAGGGGACTGGATTTGAAGAAGATTACGCAGGTGCTTTAAAAATATTAAAAGATTCGCAAACCGCTTCCGTAGAACGCCCAGAAGCGAAACTGTACGAAGTTGATATTCCAGACAATGATGTTCTTTTAGATGAAGATAAGTTCCTACAAGACCAGCCGAAAAAGGTTAAAAAGGCTATTGCGGATTATTATAGAAGCCGCCTAGACAGTTATAGCGCTCCAGAAGACGATAGCCTTAAAGGGTCAACAACTACAGGAGAAAGTTTCTACAAAGACGTAGTTTTTCAAATGAAAAGAGAAGGAAGCACTAACCCGAAACGGGATGCTTCTCTGCTTCTCAATTCTCTGGGCATTAAGGGCGTTACTTACGAAGGGAACAAGGATGGACGCTGTTTCGTGGTCTTTAACGACAAGGCTATTTCCATCATCGACAAATACAACCAACAACAGGCCCAGATTCAAGGACAGACCACAGTAACCGGCGATATGATTTCCCTATTCGATGAGGCTGACCAGTCCACGTTCATGCACGAAACGGCGCATTGGTACTTGATTAATATGCGGCAACTGGCGCTTAATGAAAAGGCTTCCCGGCAGTTCGTCGAAGATTTCATGACCCTGCAACAGTGGTTCGGAAACAAGAAAATTGATGCAGATATTTCTGTAGAACAGCATGAAAAGTTCGCACGTGGATTCGAAGCATATCTCCGGATTGGCAAGGCTCTGGCTCCCCAGTTGCACGGGATTTTCAACTGTTTTAAGTCCTGGCTGACCTCCATCTACCGTGATTTCAAGCAGTTGGGTGGAAAGCCTACGAAGAAAGTAAGCGCAGTCATGGACCGGATGCTGGCCACACAAGACGAAATCGACATAGCCATGAAAGAACAAATGGTCGACGATTTCAAGCGGGCAGGTGGCATGAAACCCATGCTGGATGAAAACGCCAGAACCTGGGAGAGGTGGTATCAGAAAGTCAAGGAAGAAGCGGAAACGAAGGTGCTTGAAAAAGCCATGAAGGACCTCGAAGAAGCTGACCCAAAAGACATTGCAGATGCTATCGAAGTTAAACGGGAATTAGTCGCCGCTGAGATGGGGCGGGACAATTTCTGGCGGGCTGATGAGATGGTCAGGATGAACGGCGGAAATCTTGGGAAATCTTGATATTCTGGCTGATTTTAACTTGACGCCAGAGGAATACAGGGAAGAGCTGAACAAGCGGGGCGGCAGTTTCTAAACGGCCCTGGATACTCAGATGAAGGGGTTCACTGAAGAAATGCAAGAATCCCGGATAGACACGGAAACTCTTTACGAGGATGCTAAGAAGGCCGTCCAGAGTTCCGAATATCAAGAAATGCTCCACGCTTTGGAATATGAAGCCCTGGCCGCAAAAGCAAAAGCGTATATTGCGGGGGAAGATGAAGCCGTAGCTAAGGCTGAGGCGAAAGCTAATGCAGAAGCGACACAAGCTGCTGAAAAAGCAAAAAAGAAAGCAGGGATCCGCCTTGTACGGGAAACGGTGCTGAAAACCGTTTCTGAACGGCGGGCAATGGCCCGGCAGGCCTTTTCCAGTTTGCCTATCAACCAGGCTACTAACGTGGCACTGTGGGCTAAAAAGCTGGGCCAGAAGCAATATGAAGTGTTCCGTCTGATGGAAAAAGGAGAATGGTCGAAAGCCGCCAACGCAAAACAACAACAGTTGTTGCTCGCCGCAATGCTCACAGAATCCGGCAAATTCAAGAAGCGCATTGACCAGCAGGCCACCAGAATCCAGAAGAACATCCAAACCCTGCAAAAGGGAAACGAACGGATGCCGGCGGCGGAACGGTATTGGTATCAGCATTTAGCCTATATACTGGGGCTGGCCAGAAATGACGGACTTCCTCCGGCCAATGGAATCCCGAAGCTGGAAGCGCTGTACAAAATGAGCAGGCAGAAAGACAAGCTGCTGGTGGTAGATTTAGACGGGCAAAAGGGCGCTACCATTGATGATGCGGCTGATGGGCTCGTTCACAATATGATTGAGCACAACGGCGTGCATATCAAGAGTGACCCAGAGTGACTCGTATGACGTAAACCACTGGCCGGACAAGCGGAACCTTGCTGATGTGCAGAAGTTCCTTGGCAATTCCTTTGAAAAACTTGTTGCACCGTTGACCATTTTCCAGCGCACGGACGGGTACTTTGGCAAGCTGGGGAAGAACCGGACCGGACTTGCAATCAAGACGTTGTATGACCCTGTTATGAGGGCAACGAACAGGGAAATCCTGTTGCAGGCAGAATTTGCGGCCGGCCTGAAAGATGCGTTCGGGGCCTACACTGGGGAAGAACTGGACGATATGCGGAACAAGTGTATCTATAGGTTTGGCAACCGTCTGCTGACGAAAGAACAAATCATGTGCATGGCCCTCACCAGCGGCACGGAATCCGGCTACAAGAGGGTTCTTGACAACGAACCTATAGGGCAGGAGTTTGCGTCTTTGCAACGTCGAGAAGCTGTAGTGTCGGACCTTTTCAACGGTGTGCTAAAAGAATTGGGCAAACGGGACTGGTCGCCCCCGCAAGGGGGCGTGGCTTGAAATGTTGACACAAATTTTAGAATATGGCCCTGTTGCCCCTGCCTTGACCCCATGGTATACTGTTAAGAATGAACCAAAGGAGGGTGGCTGTTTTGCCCATGACGGAGAATGTAAAGAAAAAATCCTGGCTTCGGTCCAAAATCACGTTCCTGCTCCTGACCTTGTTGGTGATCTTGGGGGTGGTGGGATACAATTATCGGACGGATATCGAGATGCGCATCATCCACCTGAAGCCCCAGCCGGTGCAGAAGGTGGAACTGGGGAAAATAGGGCTCCAGCTCCAGCGTTTCAATACACCGGAAATTACCAGCTATGATGTGGACAAGATCCTCAGTTTTGTGGTTCGGGATGATAAATTCTACCTGGCACTGCGGAGCCAGGATGGGGACAGCACGGCGGTCCAGGCTTATGAGCGGAAGGAAGGGAGCCTGTTTCCTCTCCGGAGCTTCGGCAAGAAAGGCATCTATACGATTCCTGAAAAAATGGTACTCAGCGTGAATATTGCCGGTAACGGGGATGTGGTCTATGTGAAGAAAGGGCTCCATACCCTCCGGGATGGGAATGATATCATCAGCCTGAAGGGAAATACCACTGCCACCCGGGTGGCTTTCCTGCCTTCTTTCGGACAAGCCTATCTCTATGGGAATGATAATTTTACCTTGGCCAATTACCGGGACGGGGCTTTTGAAAAGAACCATCCTTCTTTTCTCCACAATCGGGCCAAACCTTTTGCTGGCGGCCTGACTCAGGTGCGGATCACCCGGGATGGGACTATCTTCGGGGGCGGGCGGATCAAGCCCAATGGCCTTAACATGGTGGAAGCCTTCACTAACAAAGGGAAGGCTCTCCGGAGCTTCGGCAGCCCCATCCAGACGGATAAGGATTCTATCTATAACTTGATCGATATGGCAGTGCTGGACCATTATTTGGTGGTCATCGACGGGTTCACCTTGAAATTCTGGACCCGGGAAGGGCAGTATCTGGGGAACCTGAACAGTTCCAAGATGCTGGGGGACAATCTGAACTGTGTCAAGCTGGCTCCCATCGATGGAAATACCCTGGGGATCCTGGCTTTCGTCCGGAATGCCCAGACCCGGCTGGTGGAAATCAAGATCTTCGTACTGACGTTCCCGCGGTGAGCTGCTGCATGAGCGACTGCCTGTCATACGTCATAGGTCATACATCTGACCTATGACGAGGGGTGCACGTGTGGGAGTTTCCCACGTGCACCCCCCTTTTTACACGAAAGGAGCAACTATGTCCAATATCCTTCACTGTCTCCAGCTGGGAGAGACCATGGATGACCGGTTCCTGGAAGAAGCCCGGTCTTTTCCCTACGGCTCCGCCCTGTTCCTGGTGCCCAATAGGTATTTCCAGCGTCGGATCCGCGAAAAAGGAGTGATCCGGGCTGCCACCATCGATTTCCTGCCCCAGGAGATCCTCCGCTGGAACGGGGGGACTCTTGGCTTCCAGCAGGTGAACCGGGCTGCCCAGAAAAAGATTATCCAGGAAGTCCTGGCGTATTTGAAAGAGAAACACCAGCTGGACTATTTTTCCAGTTTGATGGAGAAAAGAGGCTTTCAGGATAATCTCCTGGGCCTGTTCGATGAATTTTCCCGGGATGGCCTGGAACCGGAGATTTTCAAAGAGGTGCTGCTTTCCTGGAATCGGGAGGGAGCCCTGAAAAACAAGGATATGGATCTGGCCAGGCTCTATACGGCCTACTGTTTCAAACTTCGGGAACTGGGGCTGGAAGATCTGCCACGGATTTACACTCGGGCGGCGGAAATCCTGGAACAGGGAGGGGGCGTCCCCTGGAAAAAATGCTATTTCAGCGAATTTTACCAGTTCGATCCGGTCCAGCTCCGGCTGATCCGGGCCTTGGGCCAATGCTGCTCAGTAGAAGTGGGACTGTTTTACGATCCGAAACGGCCGGAACTGAGCCAGGTGACGGAAAAGATCTATGGGGATCTGTTGGCAGACGGGTTCGATTCCGTCCGGGAAGAACCGGTGAGTTCAAAACCGACAGACCTGACGGCCCTTGCCAGGGACTGGAAGCCGGGAGCCCGGACTGATACAGGCGCCCCCCACATCCACCTGGGAGAAGGGGTGAGCCAGGAGCAGGAAATCCGTCTGGCCCTCACCTCCATCAAAGAACGGCTCCAACAAGGGGTGAAGCCGGAAGAAATCTTGGTCCTGGTCCGCAAACTGGCGGATTATCAGGGCCTGGTCCGTTCCTTCGCCGAATACGGCATTCCCTGCCAGCTGCCCCAGGTGGTGGACCAGCGGAGCCAGCCTTTGCCGGATTTCCTTACCAAGCTCATGGCAGCAGTCGGGGAAAAAGGGGACCTTTCCCGGTGGCAGGCTCTGTTCCGGTGCCCCCTCATGGAAGTGCTCTATCATGTGGACCGGGGAAATTTGGATTTGCTATATACCCAGCAGTATTTTTCCACGGCAGATGATTTCCAATCCTTCCTCCAGCGGAAGGACCTGGTGAGTACCAGGTTCTGGGACTTGGTGGATTTCCTCCAGGAAGACCATACATCGGCAGAATGGCGGGATGGATTCCTGGATCATCTAGCCCAGTGGCAGCTTCCCCAGGCTTGGGGCAAGCTCCATCAGGACGGGAAGGTGGACTTGGATCAGGTGAAATTGCTGACCCGGACCGAGCAGTTTGTCCGGGAAACCCTGGAGGATATGGTCCACACCTGGGAACTGTGGGGGCAGAAGGAGGCCATCCTGCCTCTAAAAGAGGTCAGGACCTTCTGGGAGGATTCTCTGAGCAGAGGTCCCCTGGTCCTGACTCCCGGGGAATCTCAGGGCATACCGGTGCTGGAAGCGGCTGAGATCCAGGGGACCTCTTTTCCCTATGTGTACCTGCTGGGAATCCGGGAAGGGATGTTCCCGGCGGTGAAACGGGAAAGCTGGCTTTACAATGACCAGGAACGGGCGGAACTGAACAGCCTGGGGTTGGAGCTGAACCTTACGGCCCGGGCTATGGATACGGACCGGTACTTTTTCAGCTCCGCAGCAGCTCTGGCCGCTCAGGAACTGCATCTCAGCTGGTACAGCGATGAGGAAGGAGGAGCCAGCGCCTATATCACGGACCTTAGAAATTTCTTTGGAGAAGATTGCCTGCCGGTGACCGTGTACGAGAACGCTCCGGATCATTGTGCCAGCCGGGCACAGCTGGTGGATTTCCTGGCCGAACAGCCCCATCTGGGGCCACGGGAACAAGCCTTCTTACTGGATGCGGCTGGGCCAGACTTTTTGGAACGATCCCAGACGGAACAGCGCCGGTGGGAAGAACCGGACAGCCCCTGGAATGGGACGGTACCGGATCTGGTCAGAAGGCCCCTCCATCTGTCCGCCTCCGCCCTGGATGACTGGCTCCAGTGTCCTTTTGCCTATCTGGCTTCCCGGCTGTGGAAAATGGCTCCCTGGCAGGAACGGACCGCTTTTCCCACCCCGGATATCGTAGGGGACCTGATCCACCAGACCCTGGCGGCTTTTCTGGGGAACCATCTGCAGGAAGGGCTGACGGGCCTTTCCCCGGCGGATCTGGAAAAAGAATTGGCAAAGACTTATGGAACCGTCTTTGACCAGATGTATCAGGAAAGGAAAATCGCTGCCAGCCCCCTTGTGGGCCATCTCCGGGAACGGTATGGAAAGTGGCTGCAGAACTGGCTACGCAAGGAAATCGCCTATGAAGAGAGCGACCAGCTGGGACTGAAGCCGGACCGGGTGGAATGGAGCTTTGGACGGGAGCTCAGCTCCTGGCCGGAGCTGGCGAAAACCATAGATGGGGAAAAAGTGTACTTTTCCGGTCAGATCGACCGGATCGACACCAACGGACAGAAATGGGCCCTCCTGGATTATAAAACAGGACAGCCCCCTTCCGGCAAGAAAATCCTCCAGGGCAAAGCGGTGCAGCTGCCCCTTTACTTGGAAGCACTGGAAACTTTGGGGACGATTTCCCAGGAGCAGATCCTGGGGGCCGGCTATGTACAGATTCGCAGCGGGGAACGGATGGGGGGGACCTGGAACGAGGACGTGAAGAAGGCCTTCCCCTGGATGCAGAGAGCAAAGCCTCCGGAAAAGGAAAAGGCACTCCAGGCAGCTGCCCAGGCGGTGGAAGAGGCGGTCCGGGAAATCCGAAGCGGCCATTTCCCCGCCCGGCCGGAAGGGAATTGTCCTGACTGGTGTCCGGCTCGGGATCTGTGCCGGATCCGGGAAAATCCCTACGGGACTGCCGACAAAGAGAAAGGAGAGGAGTGAAGCCATGGCCAGTTTTACCAATCAACAGCAGGAAGCCATTTCGACCCTGGACCGGAACGTTTCGGTATCTGCCGGTGCCGGTTCCGGCAAGACCCGGGTCCTGGTGGAACGGTTCCTGAAGATCCTGGGAGACCGGAAGGCCACCGCCCAGGAAATCCTGGCCATCACCTTTACCCGGAAAGCAGCCCGGGAAATGCGGGAACGGGTCCAGAAAGGGATCCTGGACCGGCTGGGAGCTACGGAAGAACCGGCTGACAAAACCTACTGGCAGGAACAGCTCCGGCTAGCGGATCAGGCTCCCATCACCACCATCGACAGCTTCTGCTCCCAGGTACTCCGGGAAAATCCGGTGGAAGCGGGGCTGGACCCCAATTTCACCGTCCAGGAAGAATACCAGATCCGGGCTTTCCGGGAAGAGACGGCCAGTGCTTTTCTCCAGCAAGGAATCCGGCAGCAGGATCCGGATCTCACGGCTCTGTTGGAACAGTATCCGGCGGACTGCCTGGCCAGGATCCTGGTGGCTCTCATCGACCAGCTGCCGGAGATCCTGGACCTGCCGGGAGGGCTGGCCGCCCCCTATGAAGCCAGCCTGGCAGGAGAAGAGGAAGGAAAGATTGCCGCGGAAGTGGCCCTGGATGTTCTTCTGGGGGCCTGGGATCAGGCAGGTGCCAAAAGTCGGGAAAAACTGAGAATCCTGGTAGACCAGCGGGAACAAATCCACCAGTGGATCGCCGACGGATGCTATGATAAGGCCGCCGCAGCGTTAAAGCCTATTTCCGCTGCCGGGAAGGTGAAAGATCTGGTGAAGGAAGCTAAAGCCGCCCTGGAACAGCTGGCAGCCCTTGCCTTGGATGCCCAGGGAGCGGACCAGGTACGGCACTGGGAACAGGTCCTCGTCCGTTTCCGCAAGGCTCTGCTGGATGCGGCGGAAAACCGGGAAATCTACAGCTTCGGCTATCTTTCTGCCAAGGCAGTGGATCTGCTGGAAAAGCGGCCCAATGTGCTCTTCCGGTATAAAAATCGGTTCAAATTCCTCATGGTAGACGAATTCCAGGATACCAATGAAGAACAGAAGAAATTGGTCTATCTCCTCAGCGGAGGCAGCAGTCGGAGCCTCCAGGGCCGGAACCTGTTCGTGGTGGGAGATGCCAAGCAGTCCATCTACCGGTTCCGGGGTGCGGATGTGAGCGTGTTCAAGCAGGTACGGGATGCCATCGATTCCACCGGGGGACGGAACATCGTCATGGATGACAACTTCCGTTCCGCTCCAGAAATCATCCGCGCCTGTAATACTCTTTTCGACGATCTTCTGGGCACGGATCAGGATTCCGATGTGACGGCCCAGCCCCTCCATGCCCATCAGCCCCCTTCCCGGAAGCCGGTGTTCGCCGTCCTGAAGAAAGGAGACTGCAGCTCGAAAGAATGCCAGCAGGCGGAAGGCCGGTATGTGGCCCAGGCCATCCGGCAGCTGGGGGAAGAGGAACATCTGCCTTTCGGTCAGATGGCCATTTTGCTGCCGGCCATCCATCTTTCCCGACAGTATGAAGAAGCCCTGTCCGCCCTGGGTATCAAGAGCCAGGTCAGCGACGGTAAAGGCTTCTACGACCGGCAGGAAGTGGTGGACTGGATCAACCTGCTGACTTTTCTCCTGAATCCCCGGAAGGACTGGGCCCTGGCCGGCTTCCTCCGCTCTCCTTTGGCAGGGCTCAGCGACCAGCAGCTGACAGACCTCCTGAAGCCCTGGCCGGAACTGAGCCTGTGGGAAAGCCTCCAGCAGAGCCTGGAAGAGCCTTACAGCATCTTGGCACAGAAACTGGAGAAACTGCGCCTGACCGCCCAGTTCCAGTCTCTGCCGGAACTGATGGATCGCTTCCAGGAAAGTTTCGCCGTGGAACCTACTCTATTGGCCCAGAGGGGAGGTAGGGAGAAACTGGCTAACTTCCGGAAGCTGCGGGCCCTGGGAGTCAAGGCGGCCATGGAGGAGGGCAGCACTGCCCGGGATTTCCTAGACCGGCTGAATCTCATGCGCCAGCTTTCTGCCCGGGAAAGTGCGGCCAATCAGGAAGCGGATCCGGATGCGGTGAAAATCATGACCATCCACAAGTCCAAAGGGCTGGAATTCCCGGCGGTATTCCTACCGGATCTCTCCAGAAAAGATCCTCCCGACACTGTGGGAATCCAGTTCCTGCCAGGAGAAGGTTTCGGAGTAAAGGTGCTGGATGAGGAAGGGAACGATTGGGAAACTTCGGTTTATGCCCGGCTGAAGGAAGAAGGGAGCCGTCTGGAAAAGGCGGAAAAACACCGGCAGCTGTATGTGGCTATGACCCGGGCGGAACGATTCCTGTACCTAGTGAACGTGGACGAAACCAAAGAAGGAAAGAAAAAAGACAGCGATCCGGAAAAAGAAAAGTGGGGCCAGGCTCTCCAGCGGGTGTTCGCCCCGGAAGGAACCAACGGGGACCAGATGGACTGGGAAGAACTGGATGTGGCGGAGATCCTGGCAGCACCGGAAGAAAGACAGGAAGCGGAAAAGGAGGTCTTTACCTTGGATCCAGCAATCTATGAAAGGATCCAGCCGGTGACCGTACCCCGGTACCTGGAACTGTCTGCCAGCGCCCTTTTGGAATACGATACCTGTCCTCGGAGCTTCTACTACCATTATTTCCAGCATATGCCCGGCATAGAACAGGAAACCTATGGCACCGGGAACCACCGGATCTCGGCCATCGAACTGGGGACTTATGTGCATAAAGTGCTGGAACGGCTCCAGGAAGTGCCGGAAGAAACGGCTTTGGATGAAGCCCTGGAGGTGCTGGACCATCCGGACGCCGAAAAGCAGGTGTTCCGCCGGGAAGGCCAAAAGCTGGTGGATCGGTACTGTGCCAGTCCCTTGTACCAGGCACTGAAAGATCTGCCTGCCCAGGCGGAAAGGGAGTTTGAACTGCCCCTATTCCAGATAGAAGAAGGCCAGGTAATGTTCCAGGGGAGTATGGACAGATTGGTGACCCTGGGAGACGGGCGGCTAGGGATCGTGGATTATAAGACCGGCCATCCTCCGGCGGATGGAGAAGAGAAACAGGGCTATACCCGGCAGCTGGCCATCTATGCGTTGGCAGCGGAAAAACTGTATCCCGGGAAAAAAGTGGCCTGGGCCAGGCTCCATTTCCTCCAGGACTGTTCCAGCTGGGAACTGAAGGACAGGAAGAAGGAAGAAGAGAAACTGGAAGCCCTGCTGGAAAATCTCCTCACTTGGGACAAAGAAGACCAGTTCCCCGCCAGGAAAGAGGGATGCCAGTGGTGCCCCTACCGGTACTTCTGCACGGAATGAAATTCAAGATATTTGCTGGCAAATCCATCCTTTGGACGTTGACCGTTGACAGGGCCGCCGCGTCTGCGGCGGCCCCCTTTAAAATCCTTTAATTTTCTGTCCATTCATGATAAAATGACCGATGTAGTATGTTCGAAGGAGGCTTTCTGTGGCAGTACGGGGAATCTTATTTGACTTTGACGGGACGCTGGCCGATACCACGCCCTTGATCCTGGCGACTTTCCACCAGACTTTGGACCATTTCGTTCCGGAACGGCAGGTGGAAGATGATGCCATCATCAGCACTTTCGGCCTTCCTCTGCGGGAGGGACTGGCTGGGCTCACCGGCTGTACCGACCCGGCAGAGCTGGACCGGATGACGGCCTATTACCGTCAGTATAATACCGCCTGGCATGATGCGATGATCCGGCCCTTTCCCGGGGTGAAGGAAGGTCTTGCGGCTCTTCGCAAAGCCGGGGTGCCCATGGCCATTGTCACCAGCAAGTTCAAAGCCAGCTGCCAGAGGGGACTCCGGTGCCTGGGACTGGAGGATTCCATCGATGGCATCATCGGGTGCCAGGAATGCACCGCCCATAAACCGGATCCGGAACCCATGGAAAAAGGACTGGCGCTTTTAAGGCTCCGGGGTGAAGAATGTCTTTGCGTAGGGGATAGTCCTTATGACCTGGTCAGCGGGAAAAAGGTTGGCTGCCGGACTGTGAAGGTGGGATGGACCTCTTTCCGGAAAGAGTTCTTTGACCGGTTCATCCAGCCTGACTACACCATCGGGACCTTGAAAGACCTGCTTTCTTTCGTAGAACCATCAAAACCAGAGAGGTGATTGCATTGCGTACCATCGGGATCATCGGCGGCACTGGGGTGGAGGACGCTTCTGCTTTCGGGAAGCTGGCCCCGCTTACGGTGGAGACGCCCTTCGGCCCGGCCCACTGCCTGAAGGGAACCGCTGCTGGCCATGAAATCTATTTCTTGGCTCGGCATGGCCTGGACCACAGCGTCCCGCCCCACAAGATCAATTACCGGGCCAATATCTTTGCCTTGAAGAAGCTGGGTGTCACGGAGATCCTCTCCTTTACAGCAGTGGGGTCCCTGAACCAGGGGCTGCCTCCTGGCACCTTTGTAGTGACCAGCCAGCTGTTGGACTTTACCAAGAGCCGGGTGAATACGTTTTTCAATGGAGAGAACGGCCAGGTAGCCCATGTGGATTTTGCCCAGCCTTATTGTCCGGCACTCCGGGAACGGCTGATCCGCTGTCTCTTGAAACTGCGGCTCCGGCACAGCAAGCAGGGGACCTATGTAGTGACAGAAGGCCCCCGCTACGAAACGGCGGCGGAAGTGAAGATGTATGCCTGTCTAGGGGGAGATGTGGCTGGCATGACCAATATGCCGGAAGCCGTCCTGGCCAGGGAAGCGGAAATCTGCTACGCCAACTGTTCCGTGGTGACCAATATGGGGTCGGGACTGTCGGTCCGGGCCTTGTCTCACGAAGAAGTGACGGAAGCTATGGAAAAGAGGGAAAAACAGATCCTGTCCATCATCGAAGCCTATGTGCAGGATGACGGTCCCCTGAACCAGACCTGCCATTGCCGCGAAGCCCTGAAGGAATATGGAGGTTTCCGGCTGGAGGCGTTCGGCGGGGACAAAAAGGAGGAATGACAGGGCACTATGATCTATGACATTGTACTGAAAGATGTGGAGCTGACGGAACCCGGCGACGGGAAGCGGTTCCAGATCGGGATCAACGGCAGCACCATCGCTTATGTGGGCACAGACCCGGTGGAAGGGCGGACTGTATTGGAGGGCCGGGACCATCTGGCAGTCCCTGGATGGGTGAACGCCCATACCCATGTGGCCATGACCCTGTTCCGCAGTTATGCCGACGATATGGCGCTGATGGATTGGCTCCAGAACCGGATCTGGCCCCTGGAAGCCAAGCTGGACGGCCGGGCGGTATACTGGGGAAGCCTGTTGGGCATTGCCGAGATGATCCGTACGGGTACTACCTGTTTTGCGGATATGTACTTCTTTATGGAAGAAACGGCCAAGGCGGCAGCGGACAGCGGCATCCGGGCGGTGCTTTCCCGGGGGCTTACCGGCAGCAGCGCGGAGGACGGAGCAGCCCGTCTGGAGGAGAATACTGAGCTGTACAAGAACTGGCATGGCGCCCAGGACGGCCGGATCACCGTGATGTTGGGACCCCATGCTCCTTATACCTGCAGTCTGGACTATTTGGAATCTGTTATCGCCCGGGCCCGGGAACTGGGGGCGGAGATCCATATGCATCTTTCGGAAACCGCCGGAGAAGTGACAGACTGTCGGGAAAAATACGGCAAGAGCCCCATCGCCCTGATGGAAAGCCTGGGGATGTTCGACGGGGGGACCCTGGCAGCCCACTGTGTCCATGTAGATGAGGAAGATATGGACATCCTGGCCCGGTATGGGGTCCGGGTGGCCCACAATCCCCAGAGCAACCTGAAACTTGCCAGCGGCATCGCTCCCGTGGCCCGGATGCTCCAGAAGGGCATCACCGTAGGTTTGGGCACCGATGGAGCCAGCAGCAACAACAACCTGGATATGCTGGAAGAAGTACGGCTGGCGGCTATGCTGGCCAAGGTCCAATCAGGGGACCCCAAAGCGGTGCCAGCGTCCCAAGCCCTGGCTATGGGAACCTGGATGGGGGCCAAGGCCGTTGGGCTTTCCGGCGTGGGGAAACTGGAAGTAGGCCAGAAGGCGGATATCGTCTTGTACAACATGGATTCTCCTGCCTGGTATCCTCGGCATGACCGGACATCTCTTTTGGTATATGCCGCTTCTTCAGCTGATGTAGATACGGTGCTGGTGGACGGAAACATCCTGCTGCGCAAAGGGGAACTGACCACCATCGACCTGGAAAAAGTCACGGCGGAAGTGGGGCAGTGCCTGAAGGACATGATGGGGAAATAAGGACTGGTCTCGTGTCTCGAGACCCCTAAAAAGGGCTGGTGCTCCTGCAGCAGCCCCGCAACAATCAACGACAATAAAGGAGTGTTTGGTGTGGCAAAGATCTTGAAGAAACTGCAGCTGGCTCCTGCAGTCTGGGAATTCGAAGTGGATGCGCCTCTGATTGCGCACAAATGCAAACCGGGACAGTTCGTCATGGTACTGGCCGATGAGACCAGCGAACGGATCCCTTTGACCATCGGTGATTTCGACCGGGAGAAAGGTTCCATCACCCTGATGGTCCAGGCCGTTGGGAATACTACCCGCCATCTCTGCGAAGATTTTGCCCAGGGAGATGATATCCAGCACATCCTGGGACCTCTGGGCCAACCTTCTGAAATGGGCAAATTCGGCACGGTGGTCATGGTCTGCGGGGGCATCGGTGTGGCGCCGGTCCATCCCATCGCCCGGGCTTATCACGAATTGGGCAATAAAGTGATCACCATCATCGGAGGCCGCAGCAAGGACTTGATCCTGTGGCGGGACCGGATGGAAAAAATCAGCGATGAAGTGATCATCACCACGGACGACGGTTCCGATGGCATCAAGGGCTTTGTCACCGATCCTCTCCAGAAGATGCTGGAAGAGGGGAACCATCCGGATCTGGTAGTAGCCATCGGCCCCATCATCATGATGATGAACGTGGCCAGGGTCACCAAGCCTTTCAACGTGAAGACCACTGCCAGCCTCAGCTGCCTCATGGTGGACGGCACGGGCATGTGCGGCGGCTGCCGGGTGCAGGTGGGCAGCGAAAGCAAATTCACCTGCTGCGATGGGCCGGAATTCGACGCTCATCAGGTGGATTTCAAGAACCTGATGCAGCGTTCCAAGATGTATAAGGACCAGGAAGCAGTAGAATACAGTTGCGGGGGGCATTGCAGATGCGTGGAGGAATGAGAAATCCTATGCCGGAACAGCCGGCGGATGTACGGAACCATAATTTTGAAGAAGTTGCTTTGGGTTATCCGGAAGATACAGCGGTGGATGAAGCCCAGCGCTGCCTGAACTGCAAGAATCCCCAGTGCGTCAAAGGATGTCCGGTGAACGTGGACATCCCCCAGTTCATCCATGCGGTGACGGAACGGGATTTTGACGGTGCTATCCACATCCTTAAAAACAAGAATTCCCTGCCCGCCGTGTGCGGCCGGGTGTGTCCCCAGGAAAACCAGTGCGAAAAACACTGTATCCTGGGCATCAAAGGAGAACCCGTAGCCATCGGCCGTCTGGAACGGTTCGTGGCGGACCGGGCCCGGGAAGAGGGCACCGATATAGTGAAAGAAGGCTTGGCTCCCAAGAATGGCATCAAAGTGGCTGTAGTGGGAGGGGGCCCTTCCTGCCTGACGGCTGCCGGAGATCTGGCCAAGATGGGCTATGATGTGACCTTGTTCGAAGCCCTCCACAAGGTGGGTGGGGTGCTCATGTACGGCATCCCTGAATTCCGTCTGCCCAAGGCCATCGTCCAGCACGAAATCCAGCAGCTGAAGGAGCTGGGTGTGAAGATCATGACCGATGTGGTGATCGGCCGTACCTTTACCCTCCATGAACTCCTGGGAGAAGAAGGTTTCCAAGCTGTGTATGTGGGCACCGGGGCTGGACTGCCCCACTTTATGCGGATCCCTGGGGAAGCTCTCAATGGGGTTTATGCGGCCAATGAATTCCTCACTCGGGTGAACCTGATGGGGGCCTGGAAATTCCCGAAGATGGCCACCCCGGTCTATGTAGGGAAGAACGTAGCCGTAGTAGGGGCCGGCAACGTGGCTATGGACGCGGCCCGGACCGCCAAACGGCTGGGGGCAGAGAATGTCTATGTGGTGTATCGTCGGAGCGAAGCGGAAATGCCTGCCCGGAAGGAAGAAATCGAACATGCCAAGGCAGAAGGCATCGAGCTCCATATGCTGAACAATCCGGTACAGATCCTGGGGAACGAAGACGGCTGGGTCACCGGTATCGAATGTGTCCGGACCGAATTGGGTGAACCGGATGCCTCTGGCCGCCGGAGCCCAGTGGAGATCCCTGGGTCCAACCATGTGTTCGATGTGGACATGGTGGTCATGGCTATCGGCCAGGGTCCCAATCCCCTGCTGAAGCATACCACTCCGGACCTGGTGACCAACCGGAAAGGGCTGATCACTGTGGACGAAAAAGAAGAAACCTCCATTCCTGGGGTCTTTGCCGGAGGCGATATCGTCACCGGGGCGGCGACAGTGATTTCTGCCATGGGAGCCGGCAAGAAGGCAGCTCTGGAAATCGACGCCTACTTGAAAGAAAAACTAGGGAAGTAACACAGGAATGAACAAACTGAAATGCTGGGGCCTGGCAGCGGTGCTCCTATGCCTGGGGATGTTTCAGGCACGGGGAGAGGCAGCTGCTGCGCCCAAAAACACCTACAAACCTGCCAGCGGGGGCTATACCCTGACGGTGCCCCCTGGCAGCAAAGAAATCTATCATACCTCTACTGGGATCCGTTTCACAGTGGGGAAAGACTTCCTGGTCAGCGCGGATCTGTATACCTTGCCCAGTTTTGTCTCCGTCCCTATGAAACAGTATTCCCAAGAGCAAAAAAAAGAATTCAAGAAGTTCCTGGGAAAGATCCAGGACCAGGAAAACGACACCATCCAGGATGAGGGCAGCTCCCGGAATTTCGGCAGCCATCCGTCACTGGAAGGAATCCTGGGAGAAAAGCTCCGGAAATACCGGGCCACTGCCGGAGAACTGGAACCTAAGGAAAAGGAAAGCAAAAAGGGAAAGGACAGTTATACCTATGTGGCGGTACCGGAAGAGAAACTGCGGACCCACCGGCCTTTCCTCATCGGCCGGGCTTACCAGCCGGAAAAGAACGTGCTGTTGGTCGTGAACGTGAGCGCTCCGGAAAACCTGGAAGCCGCAGCCCGTTCTGCGCTCCAGTCCTTGTGTTCCGATCTGACCCTCAGCCGGGTGAAGTATACGGACGTGAACCTTTTGACGGTGCCGGGGATGGGCTATGAGATGGAAATCCCTAGTGGCTGGCGGATGTATACCCTCCGAGCGGACAATGTGCTGTTTGGCCGGTCTCTCAGCAGCGTCCATACAGACGGGCTCATGATCCGGGAGTTTTCTGATGATACCTTTGCGGAATTGGGGAATTCTACTCCGGAAGGGCTGAAAGAGGCGGAAGAAGCCTTCATCCAGAAAGTGATCCGGTACACCCCCAATATCACGATCCTGCACCATGAACCCATTTCTGTGGGCACCCTGAACGGCAGTATGGCGGAATGTACGGACAGCGGGGACCTGAAGAAGGTATTCATCGTAAACACTTATTTGATGAATCCCCAGGGGAACGGCTACCAGATCCGTTACCAGACTGATGATACCATCAACTACGATCTGAAACTGAAAGCCTTCAAACAGTCGGTAGAAAGCTTCAGCCTGCTCCAGGACAACGACGGCAGCAGATTGAAGCCGGGAAAAGATATATAGGACCAGTGACCTAAAAATGGACTGCCACAGATGTGACAGTTCATTTTTTACATTTCCGTCACAAATCCTTCATGAACCGTTCATTTTGAAAGGTGTAAAATAAAAAGTAAGAAGTGACTGGCCAGTCCGGTCTCTTTTCTTTTGGTAAAAAATTGATACGGGAAGAAGGAATCTCCAATGCAGAAGAAAATGTTTGCAGTGACGCTGGCTGTACTGGCATCTGTGGCCTCCATGGGTTTTGCGGCTCCCCAGACCAGCTGGGAACAGGGGGAATGGCAGCTGAATGCCGGAGCCTGGGCTCCCAAAGCCAAATTCGAAGGCAAGGAATCCAGCACCAAATGGAACTTTGACGGTGGCGTGGGTTATGGCCTGTCCGACAAATGGGCTCTGGAATACAACTATCGGGGCCTGAAGACCAAAGCCGGGGATTTTAAGACCGACGGGGACCAGAACGAAGTGAACCTGGTCTACAGCCTGAACAAGAACTGAGCTTTGTTCGGCGGCTGGAACCGGATCAACAACGATTTTGATGGCAGCTACCATGGAACTCACACCGGGACCGCTGACAGCGTGATCAACAATGTGGCTCAGTTCGGGGTACGGACCAAATACGACCTGGCTAAGAACCTGGCTTTCTATGCAGAAGGCGCCCTGGGCACCAAGAAGACCAGCCAGTGGGATGCCGGCCTGGCTTACACCTTTGCTGACAACTGGGATCTGAACGCTGGCTATCGGTATGTGGATACCAAACTGGATGATGACAACAACATCAAATACCGGGGCTTCCTGGTAGGTCTGTCCTATCGGTTCGGCGGTCACAAGAAAGCGGCTCCTATTGTGGAAGAACCGGTGGCACCGACGGTAGCTGAACCTGTGGCTCCGGCTCATGTATACAACGACTACTATCTGGACAGCATCCACTTCGATTCCGACGTGGATACCCCGAAAGCTTCCGAAGCGGCTAAACTGGCTAACTTCGTAGCTGTGGCCAAGGCCCATCCGGATTCCACCTTCAAACTGGTAGGGAACACCGACTCTGATGCTTCCAACGCCTACAATGAAGACCTGTCCAAACGCCGTGTGCTGAACGTGGCCAAGTACGCCAACGACAACGGCGTGGCTGCTTCCCGGATGCAGCTGAACTACAAGGGTGAAAACAACCCTGTGTCCTCCAATGCCACCGAAGCCGGCAAAGCCGACAACCGTCGGGTGGATATCTGGGAACATAAATAATTAAGAAAAAGGGGGCTGTTGCACGAGCAACAGCCCCTTTCCTTTTCCCCCTCCATCCCCTATAATATCCCTATCAGAAAGGTCGTGATTCTACTATGGAACCTTTGAAAAAAATTGCCCAGGCAGCCATTGCCTATGATGCGGGGGACCCGAAACGGATCCACCATTTATTGAAAGTCCACGCTTTTGCTCGGCTCATCGGGCTGGGGGAGGGGTTGGATACCCGGACTCAGTTCCGGCTGGAAGCCGCCGCCTATCTCCACGATATCGGCATCCATGAAGGGGAGCGCCGGTTCGGCCGGAATGACGGAAAGATCCAGGAAGAACTGGGGCCGGATGTAGCCCGCCCCATGTTAGACAAAGCCGGCGTTATGGGAGAGGATGCAGAACGGATCCTCTGGCTCATCGGCCACCATCATACCTACGCCAGCATCGATGGACCTGACGCTCAGATCCTGGCCGAAGCGGACATGCTGGTGAATCCCTATGAGGACGGCACCGGCCGGCCTCAGAACGAAGCCCTGTATCAGCGTCTGTACAAAACGGAGATTGGAAAGAATCTGTTCCGGGAACTGTATCTGACGGACTGGGCACCGGGGAAGCAGGACTGAGATCATGCCGGAACAGCAGACCCGGCCGCAGGCGCCGGAACCGAGTGCTCAGGAGCAGGCACAGCTGAAAAAGAAAAAACGGAAAAAGATCGCCCTGGGAGCGGCCCTGGCAGTCCTTGTGGGGGCTGTTTCCGGATGGTATTTCCTGTACTATACCCGCACCCCCCAGTATGCGGTGAAGCTGATCCGGGAATCGGTGAACAAGCACGACATCGTCACCTTCCAGGACCACACGGATCTGACCCGGGTGGTGGAAAAGGGCTATGACGCCATCCTCACCGCCCAGGGAGAGAACGATGTGGAAGATGGCTACACGGAAGGGGAAAAGGACGAAATCTCCCGTCACCTGGAGGAACTGATCCACAACGGGGTGCTCACCGGGGACTGGACCGATTCCTACCGGAAAACCAACCCGGACAAGGTGCTGCCGGTGGAATGGACCGCCCTGAAGGTGAAGGACATCCAGCCCGGGGCCAGGTACCCCCAGGATGCCCTGGTGAACGTCCAGATGGACAACCCTACGGTGGGCGCCGCTACCCTGGTGCTCCATATGCACAAAAATGACAAGGGGAACTGGCAGCTCGTGGAGATCACCAACCTGAAAGGGTATTACGGGAAAATCCTCCAGAAGGGGACGAAGAAAAAACAGGCCAGACAGGCAGTAGGAGTGGCCGGAGCGGTGCTCCAGGCCGCCCAAGGGTTGGAAGAGACGCCACTGGCTCCCCTTTATGAAGTGGTCCGGGACAAGGTCCAGGAAGCCACAGACAGTGGGGAGGCGGATACACCGGCTCCCGGTACCCGGAAGAAATCGTCAGGGGCAGGCCGTTCCCTGCCTCCGGCACTGGCAGTGCCCAGCAGCACCACCAGCCCCGAGACCCTGCAGCAGCAGCGCCAGGCCCTCCAGAAGGCTCTGGACAGCCCTATTGTGGGAAATTTGGTGGAGAAGCTGGTGGATCACCAGGACGAGATCCTGGCCAAACTGGAACAACTGGCCCAAGCCGCCCAGAACGGTCAGGGAGGCGCCGCCATCCAGCAGGAAATGGGCAAGTACCAGGACCAGCTCCGAACCATCGGAAAGATCCTGGACCTGGCGGCGAGATATCTGCAATGAAAAAAGGGGGGGTGTTGCATAAAACGTGCAACACCCCCCCTTTTCTCACCCTTTCACCTTCTCCAATAGGTCCGGGAACGGAGCCAGGACCCTTGGCAGGATCCCGTTCATATAGGCGATGGCGATGCCATAATTGGTCATAGGGATCTTTTGTTTCTGAGCGGCACTTTGCCGGTAAGCCACTTCCTGGGCGTTGAGCATGCAGGCCCCGCAGTGGACGATCAATTTAAAGGAAGTCAGATCATCCGGGAACCCTTTGCCGCTGCTGTAGTGGAACTCCGGTTCTACGCCGGAGAATTTCCGGATCCAGTTGGGCAGTTTCACGGTCCCGATGTCGTTGCACTGACGATGATGGGTACAGCCTTCGGAAATCAGCACTGGATCCCCATCTTTCAGCCCTTTCAGCTGGAGGGCTCCTTCGATGAAGGAGGCCAGCTGTCCTTTGTACCGGGCGAACAGGATGGAGAAACTGGTGAGCCGGATTTCCGGCGGCACCATCTGGTTGACCATATGGAAGGCCTGGCTGTCAGTGACCACCAGGCTGATCTTGCTGCCCAGGAGGTCGATCATCGAAGGCAGTTCCTGGGGCTGGACCACTACGGCCTTGCAGTTGCCGTCCAAGAGCTCCCGGATGGTTTGCTGCTGGGGCAGGATCAGCCGCCCTTTGGGGGCGCTTTCGTCGCAGGGGACCACCAGCACCACCAGGGCATGGGGTTCCAACAGGTCCAGGAGCAGGGGTGTCTTCTTTTCTTCTTTGCCCAGGGCCTGGGAAATCCGTTCCTTCAGTTCCCAGATCCGGGTGCCGGCGCTGGCACTTACCAGCATGCTGTGGTCCTTCAGCTCTTCCGGCAGGGTGAAAGAGGGAACCAGGTCGCATTTGTTGAATACCACAAGATAGGGAATTTTGCGGGCCTGGATTTCCTGGAGCAGTTTTCGATCGAAATCATTCAGCCCGCTGGCAGCATCCACCACCAGGAGCGCAATATCGGTGCTCCGGAGTACCAGACGGGCTTTATCGATCCGGGATTGGCCCAGGTCGCTGTCATCGTCCATGCCCGGGGTATCCGTGAGCAGGACCGGTCCCAGGGGCAGGATTTCCATGGCTTTGGAGACTGGATCCGTGGTGGTTCCTTTAAAATCAGAGACGATGGCCAGGTCTTGGCCAGTGATGGCATTGATCAGAGATGATTTTCCGGCGTTCCGGCAGCCGAACAGGCCGATATGGGTACGCTCCCCGGATGGGGTGGCGTTCAAAGATGCAGGCATACAAGGGTCCCTCCTTCAGGAATACAGCTTTTACCGAACATTAGATAAAATACAGACAAATATTGTTTATGGATATCATACAATAAACGGAAGATCGGTGCAAGTTTTGCCTACCCCTTGATTTTTCAGATAGTTTCCATGTATACTTATTATCGTTTGTAGGCGGACGCCTGTTTGGTTTTTGCAGGACCGCTTAGGAAATCGCTTCTTTCATGGCATCTTCTTTTTCTATTAGATATAATTTAAGTCAGCATGGACTGCAGCAAGGGATGTGAAAGAAATATGGAACAGATCTATTGTGCCGCACTGGCCTGTATCCTCAGTTATGATGCTCCCCTTTGGGTGCCACGGTTCCGGGAGCGCTTCGGCTCTTTCCGGGCAGCCTGGGAGGCTGGAAGGAAGGATCTGAGCGGAGCCGGGCTCCTGTCCCGGGAGCTCTCTTCCTGTTGGGAATCTTCTCAGAAAGAGGCTCTGCCGGAAAAGATCTATGACTACTGCTGCCGACACCAGGTACGGCTGCTGAGCCGCTGGGATCCAGAGTATCCGGCTCTCCTGGCGCAGCTTTCTGCTCCTCCTCCGGTGCTCTACTGCAAAGGGCAGCTGCCGGATCTGAGCGCTGGCCTGGCTATCGTGGGTTCCCGGAAAGCCACGGATTATGGGCTGGCGGCAGCCGGCCGTTTTGCTCGGGCAGTGGTGGTGGCGGGTGTCCCGGTGATCAGCGGCGGAGCCTATGGTATCGATGCGGCCGCTCATCGGGCAGCGCTGGATGGGCGCGGGAAGACCGTGGCTGTCTTGGGCAGCGGGCTGGAAGAATTGTATCCCCGCCGGCACTTCCGGCTTTTCGACCGGATCTGCCAGGAGGGAGCCCTGGTGACGGAATATGCTCCTTGGACGCCACCGCTGCCTCAGAACTTTCCCCTGCGGAACCGCATCATCGTGGGGCTGTCCCGAGCAGTCCTGGTGGTGGAAGCTGGTATCCGCAGCGGAGCCATGAGCACGGCTCACGCAGCAGCTGATGAGAACCGGGAACTCTTTGCCGTACCGGGTCCTATCTTTTCTGAGACCAGCCAGGGGACACACCGCTTGCTGAAACAGGGTGCTCGTCTGGCCGATGATCCGGAAGAAATCCTGTCCTTCCTGCTGGGGAACTGGCGGCAAAAGACTTCTCCCTGGGCAGAAGAAACTGATCTATTCCGGGAGCTGTCCCCTGCTGAGCAGGAAAAAGCCAGAGCTCTCTGGAGCTGGCTCCAGAAACACCAGGGCTGTAACCTGGAAGAAATCGCTGACCATTTTCCCTGGCCGCTGGCCGTCCTCAGTACCCTCCTCTTGGAGCTGGAGCTGTTGGGTCAGGTACGGCGCACCAGCCGGAATCGCTATAATGCAGTATAGGAGGAGAAAATCATGACAAATAAACTGGTCATTGTGGAATCCCCTACGAAAGCCAAGACCATTGAAAAGTTCCTGGGTAAAACCTTTACAGTCCGCGCCTCCATGGGGCATCTGCGGGACCTGCCCAAGAGCCAGTTCGGGGTCGACGTAGAGCATGATTTCACTCCCAAATATATCAATATCCGGGGCAAGGGGCCTTTGATCAAAGAACTGAAGACCCTAGCCAAAAAGGCGGATAAGATCTATCTGGCAACGGACCCGGACCGGGAAGGGGAGGCCATTGCCTGGCACCTAAGCTATATCCTGGGGGTGGACCCAGCAGATCCCTGTCGGATCTCGTTCCATGAAATCACCCAGACGGCCATCAAAGGGGCGCTGAAAGAACCTCATTCCATCGATATGGATAAAGTGGATGCTCAGCAGACCCGGCGCATCCTGGACCGGATCGTAGGGTACCAGCTGAGCCCCCTGCTCTGGCGGAAGGTTCGGAAGGGCCTCAGCGCCGGCCGTGTCCAGAGCGTGGCGGTGAAGATCATTTGCGACCGGCAAAAGCTCATCGACGACTTCGAACCAGAGGAATACTGGACGGTCTCTGTAGTCCTGGCTCCCGGGAAGACGCCTAAGATCACGGCGGACGTGACCAAGAAAGCTGGGAAGAAACTGGAGATCCACAACCAGGCTGAAGCCCAGCAGGTGAGGGAAGATTTGAAAAAAGCCCAGTATCAGGTCACGGATTGTTCCGTACGGGACCGGCTGCGGAAGCCGGCTCCTCCCTTTACCACCAGCAGCCTCCAGCAGGAAGCCAACAAGCGGCTGAATTTCTCCACCAAGAAAGTCATGATGCTGGCTCAGCAGCTCTATGAAGGGGTCACCCTGGGCCGGAAAGGTTCCATCGGCCTGATCACGTACATGCGTACCGACTCGGTGCATCTAGCCGATGCGGCAGTAGCCGCGATCAGGGGGTATGTGGGAGAGAATTACGGCGAGGACTACCTGCCCAAGAAACCCAATGTATACAGCAGCCGTAAAAATGCCCAGGAAGCCCATGAAGCCATCCGCCCCACCAGTGTGGAGCGGACTCCGGAAGCGGTGGCACCCTATCTGGACCGGGATCAGCTGCGGCTCTATACCTTGATCTGGAAGCGGACTGTAGCCAGCCAGATGGCCAGCAGCGTCAGCACCCTGACCACCTTGACCATCAGCGGAGATCAGTACGAACTGAAAGCCACCGGCTCCGTGGTGAAGTTCGACGGATTCCTGAAACTGGCGGACCGGAAGGATGAAGAAAAAGATAAGAAGGTGCCTGCTCTGGAAAAAGGGACGGCGCTGGACCTGATCCGACTCAATGATGCAGTGCAGCATTTTACAGAGCCGCCAGCCAATTTCACCGAAGCCACCTTGGTCAAAGAGCTGGAAGAAAAAGGTATCGGCCGGCCCAGCACCTACTCTCCCATCATCCAGACCATCCTGGCCAGAGGATATGTGGCCAAGGAAGGGAAGAAACTCCTGCCTACCGAGCTGGGGAAACTCACCATCGACATGCTGACCCAATATTTCTCTCCTTTCATCGATGTGCCTTTCAGTGCCCATATGGAAAGCGAGCTGGATGCTATCAGTGAACATAAGACCGATAAGGAGACCGTACTGCGTGAATTCTACGGTCCTTTTGAAAAAGCTCTGAAAGTAGCGGATGAGAAGATCCCGGTGGTGGAACAGCCGGTGATCGTCAGCGATGTGAAGTGTGAGAAATGCGGCCGTTTCATGGTGGTGAAAGAGGGCCGCCACGGAAAGTTCCTGGCCTGCCCTGGATTCCCGGAATGCCGGAATACGAAACCCATTCTAGTAAAGGTAGGGGTACAATGCCCCCAGTGCGGCGGGGATCTGATCGAACGGCACAGCAAGACGGGACGGCTGTTCTATGGCTGCTCCAATTATCCCACTTGCCGCTTCACTTCCTGGGACAAACCCACCCATGAAAAGTGTCCAGAATGCGGCAGCATGATGGTGGAACACAAGGAACGCAACGGGAAGACTGTGCTGCACTGCAGCAACGAGAAATGTCCCAACGCCTCCCTGAAAAAGAAATAGAAGAGAAAGGAAACTCATATGGCTCTCCATATCATCGGGGCTGGACTGGCCGGCTGTGAGGCAGCCTGGCAGCTGACTCGGCGGGGGATCCCGGTGATCCTCCATGAAATGCGTCCGGGCAAAAGCGACCCAGCCCATCACACCCCCTATTACAGTGAACTGGTCTGCAGCAATTCCCTGCGGGCCAACAACATCGAGAATGCAGTAGGCCTCCTGAAAGAAGAGATGAGGCGGTTGGATTCCCTCATCATCGCTGCCGCCGATGCCCATCAGGTGCCGGCTGGAGGTGCCCTGGCCGTGGATCGGGAAGGATTCGCCCAGGCTGTGACCCAAGCTATCCGGGAAAATCACTTGATCACGATAGTGGAAGAAGAAGTCACAGATTACAGCCGCTTCACCCCGGAAGATTACGTGATCACGGCTTCCGGCCCCCTTACCAGCGGTGCTCTTTCAGAAGCTATCCAGCAGCTGGTCCATAAGGATTATTTCCATTTCTTCGATGCGGCGGCGCCCATCGTGACGGTGGATTCCCTGGATCAGGACAAGGTGTACAAAGCTTCCCGGTATGATAAGGGGGAAGCCGCCTATTACAACTGTCCTTTCAATAAAGAAGAATACCTCCGGTTCTGGCAGGAACTGTGCCAGGCAGAAACGGCCCCAGTGAAAGATTTTGAACATAATGTGTTCGAAGCCTGCATGCCCATCGAGGAAATGGCCCTGCGGGGAGAAGATACCATGCGCTTTGGGCCTCTGAAACCGGTGGGGCTGCCCGACCCTCGGACAGGGGAAGACCCCTATGCGGTGGTCCAGCTGCGCCAGGATAATGGAGCCGGGACCCTGTACAATATCGTTGGCTTCCAGACCCATCTGAAATGGCCGGAACAGAAACGGGTGTTCCGACTGATCCCTGGTTTGGAACAGGCGGAATTCGTCCGGTATGGAGTGATGCATAAAAATTCGTATCTGAACAGCCCACTGCTGCTGGAGGCAGATTACTCCCTGCGGGAGCGGCCCCATTTCTATTTCGCCGGCCAGATGACCGGGGTGGAAGGGTATGTAGAAAGCGCTGCCTCCGGACTGGCTGCCGGCATCTATGCGGCCCGGGCCATGGCAGGGAAGCCTCGGCTGCTGTTCCCACGGGAAACCGCCATCGGTGCCCTCAGCCATTACATCAGCAATCCAGAAGTGAAGCATTTCCAGCCCATGAATATCAATTTTGGGCTGATTGCCCCCTGGGATGGACCCAGGATCCGGGGCAAAAAGGAAAAAAATGCAGCCATAGCGGATAGAAGTCTAAACTTTCTTGAAAGTATAAAAAATGACTTGCATGATTAGTCTGAATATGGTAGTATGAATTGTCGGGAATTCAATACAATTCATACAATTTGAGGTGTGCCATGGAACGGACGAAAAACATGGAACCGAAGTTGAAGAATAGGCAGCTGGTAGAAGGGTTCGCCACCTATCTGGAGGTGGAAAAAGACGATTCTCCCTTGACGATTGCCAATTATCAGGCGGACATCCGTCATTTCGCGGATTTCATGGAAACCCGTTCAGATGATGCCGCCTGGCCTTCGATTACGGTCCTGGATATCCGTTCCTACCTGGCACTGATGCATGACAAAAAACTTTCGCGGCGGACCATTGCCCGGAGGATATCCTCGCTCCGCTCGTTCTATCGGTATCTGCGCCGGGAGGGAATCGTCCGGACCAATCCGTTCACCAAAGTGAGGACCCCGAAACTGGAAAAGAAACTGCCTGTGTTTTTAGAAGAGTTCGAAATCAACCTGCTCCTCCGGATGCCGGATGTCACTGCCATCCTGGGACGGCGAGACAGGGCGATCCTGGAGTTCCTCTATTCTACAGGCTGCCGGGTTTCGGAACTGGTGGGACTTACCATGACCCACGTGGATCTGGGCAACCGGTATGCTGTGCTCATGGGGAAGGGCCATAAAGAACGGCTGGTCCCGCTGGGCCATCCCTGCGTTGAGGCTTTGGAGGCCTATCTCGCCGGGAGCCGGGGCGTCTTGATGCGGAAGTATCATGTGCCGCCACACACCTTTGTCTTTGTGAACAGCCGGGGGACTCCACTGAGTGCACGGAGCGTACGGAGGATCCTGGACAAATATGTAGAAATGACAGCGATGCAGAAACATGTGAGTCCCCATACGATCCGGCATACTTTTGCTACCCATCTGCTGGACCACGGGGCGGATCTGCGGGCTGTACAGGAATTACTGGGACATGTGAGTTTATCGACGACACAGATTTATACTCATGTGACGGCAGAACGTCTCACTGCTGTCTATGAGAAACATCATCCAAGGGCCTAGGAGGGACTATTATGTTACCATTACTGGAAAAAACGAGAATGATCAACAAACTGCTGCAGAACACGGAAACGGTCAGCTACAAGAAAATGGCAGAAGTGCTGAAAGATGTGATCAAAGCCAACATCTACATCGTAGCCTGCGATGGGGATCTGCTGGGATATTCCATCCTGGACGGATTCGAATGTGAGCTGATGATCAAGAAAGTACTGGATGTGGGTCATTTCCCTGCCGAATATGTCAAATGGCTGGAAGGGATCCGGGAGACTTCTTCCAACTACCGCCTGGTGAAGAACATGTGCGCTTTCAGCGAAGGCACCAAATGCTTGTTTGAAAGCAAATATACTACCGTTGTGCCTATCTTCGGGAACGGTGTCCGTCTGGGGACCTTGATCCTGGGCAAATTCAAGAAAGAGTTCGTGGATTCTGATCTGCTGCTGTCGGAATATGCTGCTACGGTCATCGGGATGCAGCTGCTCCACGATAAGGCCATGCACATCGAAGAAGCCAGCCGGAAGAAGGCTATGGTCCAAATCGCTTTCTCTAACCTGAGCTACAGTGAACTGGAAGCCATCTCTGAAATCCTTAAGGCGCTGCCAGGAGACGAAGGGCTGCTGGTGGCCAGCAAGATCGCTGACCAGGCCGGCATCACCCGGAGCGTGATCGTCAACGCCCTGCGGAAATTCGAAAGTGCCGGGGTACTGGAGACTGAATCCTTGGGGATGAAAGGGACCTATGTCCGGATCCTCAACGAATACCTGCGGGATGGGCTGAAAGAACATAAGAAATAATAAAGGACTTCTCAGGAAAGGGTCGGACTGCCAGGTGCAGTTTGACCCTTTTTCTGCTTTATGGTAGTATGATAGGGATATGGGGCTGCTGCTCTGGCAGCGGCCCCGTCAGCGGTCAGCGGCCGAAAGAGGCCGGCGCTGCCGGCTTTGATAGAAGAAAACCTATGGAAAGGAAATTTTCCCTATGCTCAATCTGGATGCGTCCCTGATCTATCGGATCCCGGCGCTGCTGTTTACCATCACCGTCCATGAATATGCTCACGGAGCCATGTCTTCCAGTCTGGGAGACCCGACTCCGGAAGCAGATGGGCGTCTGACCATGAACCCTCTGGCCCATTTGGACCTGATCGGGTCCTTGATGCTGCTTTTAGTAGGGTTCGGCTGGGCCAAACCGGTCCGGGTGGACCCTCGGTACTATCCAGATCTCCGGAAAGGGATGCTGGAGGTGGCGTTGGCTGGACCGGGCAGCAATCTGTTCGTGACTTTCCTGGCAATGCTGCTCCAGCTGGTACTGGCCCGGTATTTCAATGCAGGGAGAGGAGTACTGCTGTTCTTGAACTGGCTCATGCTCTATAATGTTTGGTTCGCCTTTTTCAACCTGCTTCCCATCCCGCCCATGGACGGATACAATGTGCTGCGGATGGCGCTGCCTTTGGAAAAGAGCTTGGCCTATGAACGGCTGGTGGGGCCTTACTCCAATCTGATCCTCATCGTCCTGTGCTTCACCGGCATCGTAGGCGTTGTGATCTCGCCCCTTTCCACGCTGTACCTCCGTCTGTGCCGGGCGGTCCTGTCTCTGGTGCTGTTCTGAGAGGGAAGAAGGCCGAAGCGTGTACCCAGTGAAATTGGCGGATTTCGAAGGCCCCTTGGACCTTTTGATCCATCTTATCGAAAAAGACAAAATCGATATCTATGATATTCCCATCGTATCTGTGACAGAGCAGTACATCGCCTACCTGGACACCATGCAGGAATACAGTCTGGATGTGGCCAGTGAATTCCTCCTCATGGCGGCCATGCTGCTCCAGATCAAATCCCGGATGCTGCTGCCCCGGGAACCGGAAGAAGAGGGGGAGGAAGAAGCGGATCCCCGGCAGATGCTGGTCTCCATGCTGGTAGAATATCGGAAAACGAAGAAACAGGCCCAGGCGCTGCGGGAATGTCTCCAGCGGGCCAGCCTCCAGACAGCGCGGCCCCCTCTTCCTTTAGGGAAAATCCTCCAGCAGGTGAAGCGGTACGGGCTGGGAGATCTGCTCCGGGCTTTGGCGGCCCTGCTGCCCAAACCGGAAGAGGAAGATACAGTGATCCCTCGGCAGGAATTCCCTGTCCAGGAACGGATGGATGCCATCCGTTCGGCTTTGGGAGGAAAAAGAAAGAAACTGGATTTCCGACGGCTGCTCCAGGACAGGAAGAACCACAGCGAAATCATCTCCACCTTCCTGGCAGTATTGGAATTGCTGCGGCTGAAAGAAATCACCATTAGACAGACGGTTCCCTTCGGGCCCATTACCCTGGAGAGCCGGAAGGAGGACGGACATGGAACTGAAGAAGACCGCTGAATTGGAGGCGCTGCTCTTTGCCAGTGGAGACCCGCTGACCCTGGAACGGGCGGCAGGGGCCTTGTACTGTTCCACGGGTGAGGTAGCCGATCTGTTGGAAGAACTCCAGCAGCAGTACCGGACGGCAGAACGGGGCATCGAACTGCGGAAGGCAGCCGGGGGCTGGCAGCTGGTGACCAAGAAAGAGACGGCAGGGCTGATCCGCCGGCTCCAGGAAAAACAGGAAGTGAAGCTGTCCAATGCAGCGATGGAAACCTTGGCTATCGTGGCCTTCCGGCAGCCTGTGACCAAAAGCGAAATGGAAGCTATCCGGGGCGTGAAAGTAGATGGCGTCCTGGGGAACCTGGTGGAACTGGGGCTGATTGCAGAAGTCGGACGGAAGGAAGCCTTGGGACGCCCCATCCTCTATGGGACCACGGATAGATTCCTCCAGACCTTCGGACTGGATTCCCTGGAAGATCTGCCCCAGCTCCCGGAGGAGATCCTGGAGGGCAGAGGGGAAGGACCAGAGCCTTTGTTTGATTGATAGAAAGGGAAGAGTATGGAACAGATCAAGGAACGGCTGCAGAAAGTCATGGCAGCGGCCGGCGTAGCTTCACGCCGGGAATGTGAAAAGATCATCCTGGCCGGCCGGGTCCAGGTGAATGGGAAAACGGTGACGGAACTGGGCACCCGGGTGGGGAAGGCAGACCGGATCATGGTGGACGGCAAAGCCCTCCATCGGAAAAGCGTCCGGCATACCTATCTGCTGTATAAGCCTCGGGGCGTTGTGACCACTATGAAAGATCCCCAAGGGCGGCGGACGGTAGCGGATCTCATGGCGGGTCTCCATCAGCGGCTGTATCCGGTGGGACGGCTGGATTACCAAACGGAAGGACTGCTGCTCATGACCAATGACGGGGAGCTGGCCCAGCATCTTACCCATCCCAGCCATCACGTGGACAAGACCTATGAGGTGGAAGTCCATGGCCGGGTACCGGAAGAAAAATTGGATGTGCTGCGGCTGGGCGTGCCCTTAGAAGACGGACTCACTTCACCGGCAGTGGTCTATGTGAAGCAGTGGGATCCGGAAAAGAATCTGACCCGGTTCACCGTGACCATCCATGAAGGACGGAACCGGCAGGTCCGGCGGATGTGTGATTTCATCGGCTTCCCGGTAAAATCCCTGAAACGGATCCAGGTAGGTACCTTGACCCTGGAAGGCTTGAAAAAGGGGGAATTCCGGGAATTGACGCCGGAAGAGATCGCCTCCCTGGACGGGCAGGGGGAATGAGATGAAAAATGTGGTGATCGTAGGGGCTGGAGCGGCCGGTTTCTTGGCAGCGATCGGAGCTGCTGGGAACGGGGCTCGGGTGACCCTATTGGAGAAGATGGCCATGCCCGGCCGAAAGCTGATGATCACGGGCAAAGGACGCTGCAATATCACCAACGCCTGCGAGATGGAGGCCATGATCCCCATGCTGCCGGGCAATGGAAAATTTTTATTTGGGGCTTTCCATTCCTTCACCAATCGGGATATAATGGAACTGTTGGAACGGCACGGGCTCCCGGTGAAAGTCGAACGGGGAGGCCGGGTGTTCCCCCAGAGCGACCGGGCTCTGGACGTAGTGGAGACCCTGGAAAAGATCCTCCGGGAATTGGGCGTCCGGCTCCTTCTGGAAAAACGGGTGCAGCGTCTGGAAATGGCCCAGGGGAAAGTCATCGGGGTGGTGACGGGAGACGGACGGAAGTTTCCGGCCGATGCGGTGATCATCACCACCGGAGGGGCTTCCTATCCCCGCACTGGTTCTACGGGGGACGGTTATGCCCTGGCCCGGGAAGCCGGTCATACCATCGTCCCTCCCAAGCCGGCTCTGGTGCCCCTGGAAAGTGATGATGAAGCCATCCAGTCCCTCCAGGGCCTGAGCTTGCGGAATGTACGGGGGACCCTGCTCCAGGGAGACCGGGTCCTGGGACAGGAATTCGGGGAAATGCTCTTTACCCATTTCGGAGTCAGCGGTCCCATCATCCTGACCCTTTCCCGGGTGGCTTCGGCCGCCTGGCAGAACGACCCCCAGGCGGTGCTGGATCTGTCCATCGATCTGAAACCGGCCCTTACGGAGGAACAGCTGGATGCCCGGGTCCGGCGGGATTTCGCCAAGTACAGCCGGAAGCAGCTGAAAAGCGGTCTCCACGACCTGCTGCCCCAGAGCCTGATACCGGTGCTCATTGACGCAGCCTGCCTGAAGCCGGAGCAGGAAGTGAACCAGATCACCCGGAAAGAACGGCAGCGCCTGGTCCGGACCCTGAAAGCCTTCATGGTCCCCCTTACTGGGACTCGTCCCTTGTCTGAAGCCATTGTGACAGCCGGGGGCGTCAGTACCAAAGAAATCAACCCTTCCACCTTTGCTTCCAAAAAAGTGCCCAACCTGTACTTTGCGGGAGAAGTGATGGATGTGGATGGATATACCGGCGGCTACAACCTCCAGGCAGCCTTTTCATCGGGCTACGTGGCTGGGACCCATGCCGCTTTGGACGGAAAAGAGGAATCTGTGTGAAAAAGATCATCATTGCCATCGATGGACCGGCTGGAGCCGGAAAAAGCACCATCGCCAAGAAAGTGGCAGCTCTTTTGGGCTATGCCTACATCGATACGGGAGCTATGTATCGGACGGTGACCCTGCGCTTCTTGGAAAGCGGGGAACCTTTCAGTGAGAGCCTCGTGACAGCTATCGCTAACCGGATCCAGATCACCTTCCAGTATCGGGAAGGGACCAACCGGGTGTTCGCAGATGGGGAAGAAGTCACCGAAGCCATCCGCAGCCTGGAAGTCTCCCAGAATGTTTCCCAGGTGTCGGCCGTAGGCGGCGTGCGGACAGCCATGGTGACAGCCCAGCGGAAGATCGGCGCCCAGGGCGGTGTGGTCATGGACGGCCGGGATATCGGGACGGTGGTGTTCCCTCAGGCAGAATTGAAGGTCTTCCTGACAGCTTCTGTGGAAGAACGGGCCCGGAGACGGCACCTGGAACTGAAAGAAAAGGGGACGGAGGTGTCCCTGGAAGAACTGGAAGAACGGATCGCCCAGAGGGATGCCCTGGATGAGAACCGGGAAATCTCTCCCCTGCGCTGTGCGGAAGATGCCCGGTATCTGGATTCTACCAGCCTGACCATCGACCAGGTGACGGAAAAGATCGCTGCCATGGCGAAAGAGGTACTGTAAGATGTGGTACCGTTTTGTCCAGCTGCTGTTTTCCATCCTGTTCCGGATCATCTACCGGCTCACGGTCATCGGCCGGGAGAATATCCCTAAGACGGGGCCTGTGGTGATCGCTTGCAACCATGTGAGCCTCTTGGATCCCCCTATGGTGGGGACGGCCTCTTCCCGGCCTGTCCATTTCATGGCCAAAAGTGAACTTTTCGTTCCCGTCCTGGGGACCCTGTATAAAAGCCTGGGAGCTTTCCCCGTCCATCGGGGAGCGGGGGATGCCCATGCCATCCGGACGGCCCTCACCATCCTGAAACACCAGGAAGTGCTGGGGATCTTCCCGGAAGGGCACCGGAGCAAAGACGGGAAACTGGGCAAGGCTCAGCCGGGTGCCCTGGCCATCGCCCTGAAGGGTAAAGCAGAAGTGGTGCCTGCCTGTATCCTGGGCAGCGATCTGAAGCACCGGACCAGCTTCTGGCCCAAAATCACTGTGGTGTTCGGGAAGCCGATGAAGCTGGAGAACGAAGAGGGAAATAAACTGAAAGTGGAGGAGTTGAGCGAAGAGCTGATGCAAGAAATACAGGCTCTCATGGACGCTCACAAGTAAAGACAGCGGATGAAAATCTATGTTGCAGACCCGTGCGGTTTTTGTTATGGTGTAAAAAGAGCAATACACGTTGCAGAACTGCAAGCAAAAGGGTATAATGATAGTATTGCCACTCTGGGTGAATTGGTTCATAATCCCCGTGTTGTAGGAAAACTGAAACAGCAAGGTGTAGAATGCAAGGAGAAGCTGGCTGATTTCGCGGCTGGTGATATAGTCATATTCCGTTCCCACGGCGTGGGGCCCGCTTTGTATGAAGAGGCCCGGCAGCGAGGATTGGAAGTCATCGATGCCACTTGTCCTCATGTGCGAAAGGCACAGAAAACGGCTGCTGAACTGGCAGAAGAAGGCCGTTTCGTCATCATTATTGGGGAGAAGCGTCATCCTGAGGTGCAAAGTATCAAGGCTTGGGCAGGCAGCGATTCTGTGGTCATCGAAACATCTGATGACCTTGGATCTCTTCCTGAAAAAGATAAGTTTGGGGTAGTCAGTCAGACGACTTTTGAAGCTGAGAAGTTTAACCTTCTGCTTCGTATGGCTCAGGAGAAACGTCCGGGCGACTATAAAGTCGTGCGAACCATTTGCACTGCCACCGCAGAACGACAGGCTGCCGCACGGCAGCTGGCAGGGAAAACAGATGCTTTCTTCGTATTTGGCGGCAAGAACAGCGCGAACACGAGACATCTGTGGGAACTGGCCAGGGAAATCAATCCCCGTTCCTATCTTTTGCAGGACGCCAGCGAGATCACTGGACCGATGCTGGCCGGAGCACAAAAAATTGGCATCACTGCTGGCGCATCGACGCCGCAGGAAATTATTGAGGAGGCTATTGGAACTATGGAAACGATGGAAAGTTTGTTGGGCGAACAGGAATGCATGAAATTGCACATTGGCATGATTGTGGAGGCTACCGTGGTAGAAGTGACCGATGATGAGGTCGTGGTAGACTTCGGGTATCAGAGTGAAGGTTCTGTGGCCTTCGACCAATGGACTTTGGGTGGGACCAAGGACACCGTAGCCCCCACTGTGAAACCGGGCGACAAAGTGACCCTGAAGGTCATTGCTAGCGAAAACCAGGATGGCCTGGTGGTCCTGAGCCGGACCAAAGCAGAAGCTGATCAGGCTTGGCTGAAACTGCCGGAAGAACTGGCTGACAAAAAGACCGTACAGGTCAAGGGCCTGCGGGCTGTCAAAGGCGGCCTGACGGTTTCCTACGAAGGACTGACTGGCTTCATCCCTGCTTCTCATCTGGATCTGAAGCATGTGGATGATGTGAAAGAATATGAAGGCAAAGACCTGGAAGTTTCTCTCCTGGAAATCAATCCGGAAAAGAAACGCCTGGTATTCTCCCGGAGAAATGTCCTGCGGGAAGAACGGGCTGCCAAGAACGCTGCCTATAAAGAAGAAAGAGCCAAACGGGAAGAAGAACGGAAAGAAGCCCTGGAAAAGGCTTTCCAGACCTTCCATGAAGGCGAAACCGTGGAAGGAACCATCAAGAGCATCGTGGATTTCGGTATGTTCGTGGAAATCGCTCCCATGGTCCAGGGCCTGGTACACATTTCCGAAGTGTCCTGGGATCGCAGCGTGAAACCGGCTGACCTGTACAAAGTGGGCGAAAAGATCAACGTCTACATCAAAGGCCTGGACGAAGAAAAAGGCCGTATCAGCCTGTCCGTCAAGGCTCTCCAGGAAGATCCCTGGGTGGCTGCCGCCAAGGAATTCCGCGTAGGTGATGTGGTGACCGGTACCGTTGTACGGTTCCTGCCTTTCGGCGCCATTGTGAAACTGAATGACAAGAATGAAGGCATGATCCATATTTCCGAAATCGCTGAACAGCGGATCGAAAAACCGGAAGATGTCCTGGAAATCGGTCAAGAAGTGAAAGTCAAAGTCCTGCGTGTGGATACCGAACACAAGAAGATCGCCCTGAGCATCACCAAAGCCAAGGAAGATGCGGAAAAAGCTGAAATGCGTCAGTATCTGGGCAAGAAGAGCACCCTGTCCCAAGGCCTGGGCGAAAAACTGGCTGAAGCTGAAGCAGAAGCCCATAAATAAGTAAGAGAGGTTTGTCATAGATGAAAAGCCGGGAGAGCCGTAAAATCGATCATATCAAGTATGCCCTGCACCTTGAGGATGGTCCTTGCGCCACCGGCTTTTCTGATATACGGGTATTCCACCGGTGCCTGCCTCAGACAGACCGGAAGGCCATTGACCTTTCTACCACCCTGCCTGGGATCGGCCGTCTGCCCCAGCCTTTGGTGATCAATGCCATCACTGGCGGTGCAGAAGCGGTGAAAGCCATCAATGGAGAACTGGCCGTGGCAGCTCGAGAAACGGGCTGTGCCATGGCGGTAGGGTCCCAGTACGGGGCTGTGCGGAAGGGGCTGTATGAAGACACTTTTGCTATTGCCCGGCAGGTGAATCCCCAGGGGCTGCTCTTTGCCAATGTCAGTGCCCTGGCGACTCCTGACGAAGCAAGGCGGGCGGTGGACATGATCCAGGCCCAGGCACTCCAGATCCATCTGAACAGTGCCCAGGAACTGGCCATGGAAGAAGGGGACCGGGATTTTTCCCATTGGCTGGAACAGATTGCAGCTATCTGTGCCGTGTCAGAAGTCCCTGTGATCGTCAAAGAAACAGGCTGCGGCATGGCCCGGGAAGATGCCAGACGCCTGCTGGACTGCGGAGTGTCCATCCTGGATACCGGCGGTGCCGGCGGGACCAATTTCCCAGCCATCGAAGGCTGCCGCTATCCGGAAGGGAACCGGGAACTCGCTCAATGGGGGATTCCTTCGGCCCTTTCCCTTTTGGAAGTGGTAGAAGCAAAAGGCTGGCAGAAAGGTATCATCGCTTCCGGCGGGATCCGTTCGGCTTTGGACGTATTCAAGGCCCGGATGCTGGGAGCCAATGCAGTGGGGATGGCTGGCAATATCCTGCGGCTGATCCAGGCCGGCGGGACCCAGAGTGCCATCGACTGGATCCACAACTTGCTGGAAGCAGTGAAAGATTTCTACACCCTGACCGGGTGTTCCAGAGAGGATGAGCTGCGGCAGGTACGGTATTATTTTACCGGGGACCTGGCTGCAGCAGTCCGCTCCTTTCCCTACGGGGATCATAAATACAATTGAAAGAGGTTCATTTCCATGAGCAAACCCATAGTTGCCATTGTCGGCAGACCTAACGTCGGCAAATCAACACTATTTAATATATTTGCTGACAGCCGGATTTCCATCGTGGAGGATACTCCAGGCGTAACTCGGGACCGTCTCTATGCTGATGCAGAATGGCTGGACCGGAAGTTCACCATGGTGGATACGGGCGGCATCGAAATGCAGAACACGGATTCCATTGCTGTTTCCATCCGGCAGCAGGCAGAAATAGCTGTCCGGGAAGCGGATGTGATCTTATTCGTGTGCGATGCCCGGACGGGGATCACCACAGATGACCTGGAAGTGGCTAAGATGCTCCGGCAGTCCCGGAAACCGGTGGTCCTGGCAGTTAACAAGGCGGACACCCCCAAACAGGAGGCGGAAGCCTATGAATTCTATAATCTGGGGATCGGGGAGCCCTTCCTGATCTCTGCATCCAACAGGCTGAATCTGGGGGATCTGCTGGACGCAGTGGTAGAAAAATTCCCGCCGGAAGACGATGACGAAGAGGACAGCGAAGACGTGATCAAGGTGGCCATCATCGGCCGTCCCAATGTAGGCAAATCCTCCATCTTCAATGACATTATCGGGCAGACCCGTTCCATCGTCAGTGATGTGGCCGGGACGACCCGGGATGCCATCGATGTCCCGGTAGAAAAAGACGGCCAGACCTATCTGTTCATCGATACAGCCGGCATGCGCCGGAAGGGAAAGATCGATGAACCCATCGAAAAATACAGCATCATCCGGACCCTCCGGGCTGTGGACCGCAGTGATGTAGTGCTCTTGGTACTCAATGCTGTGGAAGGGATCACGGAACAGGATAAGAAGATCGCTGGCTATGCACACGAAGCGGGCAAAGGAATCGTCATCGTGGTGAACAAGTGGGATCTGTATCCCAACAAGACCGTCATGTCCACGGAAGAATTCACCAAACAGATCCGCCATGAACTGATCTTCATGCCCTATGCCAATGTGGTGTACGTGTCGGCCCTGACCCAGCAGCGGATCAGCCGACTGCCGGAAATGATCAAAGATGCGGCAGAAGCCAACGCCATGCGGATCTCTACCAGTGTCCTGAACCAGGTCGTGACTGACGCTGTAGCCATGAACCAGCCCCCTATGGAAAAGGGCAAACGGCTGAAGATCCTCTATACCACCCAGGTGAAAGTGAAACCGCCTACCTTCGTGATTTTCTGCAACGAACCGGAAATCATGCATTTCTCCTATCAGCGGTACCTGGAAAACCAGCTGCGGGAAGCTTTCGGGTTCAAGGGAACCCCCATCAACATCATCGTCCGGGGCAAGAACGAGGACGAGGCATAAGGACGGAAACAGACTATGGACTATGTGTTGAGTGCAGTGATCGGATATCTCCTAGGTTCCATCTCTTGCGGGCTGCTGCTGGTGAAGCTGGTCTGCGGGATCGATATCCGGGATTATGGGAGCCACAATATCGGAGCCACCAATGTGTTCCGGACTGTGGGCGCGCGGATGGCCTCTTTCGTCCTTTTGGGAGATCTGCTGAAGGGGGTACTGGCACTCTGCCTGGTCGATCGTTTCGTTTCCCCGGATCTGTCCGTGCTCCTAGTCTGTGCCGCCTGCGCCATCCTGGGACACAGCTTTTCCTGGATGTGCGGATTCAAAGGAGGCAAAGGAGTAGCCACCGGGCTGGGCATTTTGTTGTATTTCATGCCGGAAGTGGCCGTATTCGCTCTGACCATTTGGCTGGCGACTGTGTTCGTTACCCGGTATGTGTCCCTAGGATCCATCGTGGCTGCGGTCTCGGCTCCCTTCACCGCTTGGTATCTGGGCTATGACTGGCGTCTGGTAGCCTTTGTGGCTCTTTGCGCGGTGGTGGTAGTGGCTCGGCACTATCAGAACCTGATCCGCCTGAAGAACGGCACAGAAAGCAAGATCCGTCAGGGGCATTGGAAGAAATGATAGGGGTGTGAAAGGATTCACACCCCGGTCGCGACTCGCGACCCGCGGCCAAAGGGGCTGTTGCCCAAGCAACAGTCCTTTTTTTAATGCAAAGGAGTTGAAACCATGAAAGCTGCAGTCATAGGAGCCGGGAGCTGGGGGACCGTCCTGGCCCAGATCCTGGCGGAGAACGGGCATGAGACGGTCCTCTGGGCCCGGAATCCGGAAAAGGCAAAAAAGATCCAAGAGACACGGTGCAACGAGGACTATCTGCCGGATCTCCGGCTGTCTCCGGCCCTTGCCATTACCTCCGACCTCCAGGAAGCTGTGGCAGAGGCGGAAGTCCTGGTCTTTGTAGTCCCTTCCAAAGGGATGGGGGCTATTGCCCAGCAGGCAGCCAGATTCACAGACTGTCAGGATCAGGTGGTCCTGACTTGTACCAAAGGGTTTGATCTTGCCAGCCATAAGCTGATGACGGATATCCTGGAGGAGACCTTCCCCCGGGCCAGGGCTATCGCTGCTCTTAGCGGTCCCAATCTGGCTCGGGAAATCGCTCAGAAACAGCCGGCGGCTACGGTGATCGCCTGCCGGGAGATGAAAGAGGCCCGATTCCTCCAACAATGTTTCCTGAATGGATATTTCCGTCCTTACACCTCTACGGATCTCATCGGAGTCGAACTGTGCGGCTGTGTGAAGAACTGCATCGCCCTGGTGGGAGGGATGCTCTCCGGTCTGGGGTATGGGGAAAACGCCCAGGCCGGCCTCATCACCAGAGGCCTGGCGGAAATCACCCGGCTGGGAGTGAAGATGGGAGCTCGGCGGGCCACCTTTTTCGGCCTGGCTGGGGTTGGGGACCTGATCGCGACCTGCACCAGTCCCCTTAGCCGCAACCGCTCAGCCGGCTATGCCCTGGCTCAGGGAAAGACACTGGAAGAAATTACCGGGGGGACTCGGATGGTCATCGAAGGGATCAACGCTGCCCCGGTGGTCCGGGAGCTGGCAGCCTGCCATCAGGTAGAGATGCCCATCATCGAACAGCTCTACCAGGTCCTGTTCCAGGGAAAGCAAGTCCAGCAGGCCATTGCCGATTTGATGAAAAGAACTGCAAAGAAAGAGTAGAATTTCAGGGAACAGTATGATATAATGTCTTCCTAGGAAGGATTAAGATTCTTATGGAAAGGATAGATGACACATGGCCAATGAGAAGAAATCCGAATTTTATTTAGTCAGAGAAGAAATTCTCCCCGAAGCAATCAAAAAAACCATCCTGGTCAAAGAAATCCTGAAACGAGGAAAGATGAAGACGGTCAATGAAGCGGTGAGCAAGGTAGGGCTGAGCCGCAGTGCCTATTACAAATACAAGGACTATGTATTCCCGTTTTATGATGCCAGCAAAGAAAAGGTCATCACCATTTCTCTCCTGCTGGAACACAAACCCGGTGTCCTTTCCAGTGTGCTCAATACTATTGCCGGTGACGGTGGGAGCGTCATCACCATCAACCAGGGCGTGCCTCTCCAGGGAGTAGCCAATACCACCATCTCTGTAGAGACCAAATACCTGACCATCGATATGGAAGCTTTGCTGGACAAACTCCGGCTGATCGAAGGAGTGAAGCGCCTGGACGTACTGGGACAGGTGGACTGAGAGACTGGCAGCCGGTTGGAAGGTCGCTTGCCGGGTCTGTTGACAATTGGAAAAGATGGATTGTTGTGGGCTGTCGATTCCGGCAGCCCCTTTACAACGAGGAGGATGAGGGGATTGGCTAAGGCAAAACAAAGAAAGATCAATATCGGACTGCTGGGAGCCGGAACGGTAGGCGGCGGTGTGATCCTGGTACTGAACCAGAATCGGCCGCTCATCACGGAACGGGTAGGGGCAGAAATCTGCATCAAAAAAGTCCTGGCCCGCCATCCAGAAAAAGTCCGGGCTCTAGATGCCAGCTTGGCAACGACGGATAAGATCGAAGACATCGTGGAGGATCCGGAAATCGATGTGGTGGTGGAACTGATGGGCCGGGAGCATCCAGCACTGGAATATATTGAAGCGGCCCTGAAAGCCGGGAAAAATGTAGTCACCGCCAACAAAGATGTGGTGGCCACCCACGGGAAAGAACTCTTCGAACTGGCCGCTGCCAATCATGTGGACTTCCTCTTTGAAGCAGCTGTGGCCGGGGGGATCCCCATCATCCGGCCACTGAAGGAAAGCTTGGCAGCCAACAAAATCAGCAAAATCATGGGGATCATCAATGGGACCACCAACTATATGCTCACCAAGATGACCCAGGACCATATGGATTTTGCTGAAGTGCTGAAAGAAGCCCAGGAAAAAGGGTATGCAGAAAGCGATCCCACGGCCGATGTGGGAGGCTTCGACGCGGCCCGGAAGATTGCCATCCTGGCCTCCATCGCTTTCAACAGCCGGGTGAACCTGGACGATGTGTATGTGGAAGGCATCGATAAGATCTCTTCCCGGGATATCGAATACGCCGACGAACTGGGGTATGTGATCAAACTGCTGGGCATTGCCAAGCAGAAGGAAGGGAAAGGCGTGAGCGCTCGGGTCCATCCCACCATGCTCCGGAAAGACCATCCCCTGGCTACGGTCAATGACGTGTTCAATGCCGTCTATGTGGAAGGCCAGCCCATCGGGGAAGCCATGTTCTTTGGACGGGGCGCCGGACGGATGCCCACAGCCAGCGCTGTCTGCGGGGACATCATCGAAAGCACCCGGAATATCCTGGCCGGCTGCACGGGACGGGTGGGCTGTACCTGCTATGAAATGAAATCCATCCTGCCGCCAGAAGAGATCATCTCTCCTTGCTACATCCGGATGCTGGTAGAAGACCGGCCCGGGGTCTGGGCCACCATCGCTTCGGCCTTCGGGGAGAACAAGGTCAGCCTGAAGACCGTCGTCCAGAAACGTTCCCTGGGCACGTTGGCGGAAATCGTCGTGATCACCTACGGCGTCTCGGAATTTGCCCTTCGGAAGGCAGCAGAGGCTCTGTCCAAATTGGCTGTGGTGGCACGGATCTGCAACATCATCCGTGTGGAAGACAGCACCTTGGACTAAAGGAAGCAGGTGCGTACCATGGCAGGAAACAGCAGAAAAGTCACGGTACAGGTGCCAGCCACATCCGCCAACTGCGGACCGGGCTTCGACTGCCTGGGGCTGGCTTGTACCCTTTATAATGTTTTCACCTATGAACTGGTATCGGAAGCCGAAGGCATCCATGTGACCGCCGAAGGACAAGGAGCGTCCAATCTGCCCCAGGGCCGGAACAACCTGGCCGCCCAGTCTTTTTACACCCTTTGGGAGAAACTCCAGCAGCCGGATACAGGTTTGAAGATCACTTGTAAGATCCAGGTCCCTGTCTCCCGGGGCCTGGGCAGCAGCTCCACGGCCATTGTAGCTGGCCTGACTGCGGCCAATGCCCTGGCAGGGAATCCTCTTTCCAAAGAAGAGCTGGTGACAGAAGCAGCACGGATCGAAGGCCATCCCGATAATGTGGCTCCGGCCATCTTGGGCGGCATCACCGTGAATGTGATGGAGAAGGGAAAAGTGGAAAGCCTGAAGCTGTCCCTGGCCAAACCGCTGAAACTGGTGGTCCTGGTACCTGCCCTGCCCCTGCCCACATCCAAAGCCCGGGCAGCCTTGCCGGAAAAGATCCTCCATAAAGATGCTGTCTATAATGTGAGCCGGGCAGCGCTTTTAGTTGGATCCCTGATGAGCGGGGACTACCATTTCCTGGGGACGGCGCTGGAGGACCGGCTCCACCAACCCTATCGGCTGCCCCTGATCCCTGGAGCGGCGGAAGCCCTGGAAGCAGCCCGGCAGGCCGGGGCCTATAACGGCATCATTTCCGGAGCTGGTTCAACGCTGCTGGCCTATGTCCCTGCTGAGGCCGATGCCCGAAAGATCGGGGAAGCCATGAAAAAGCCCTTTGCCCAGCGCCAGATGGAGACCACCCTGCATTTCCTGGACATCGATCCGGAAGGGGCCAGGGTGATCCGGTAAAGAAGGAGGAAAAGCTATGCTGCAGTTCCATTATATCCACCATGCCTGTTTTACTTTGTGTGATGGGACCACGACGCTCCTGTTCGATCCCTATCTGGACGGGAATCCGGAAGGACTGTCCCCAGAAGATATCCAGGCTGATGTGATCTTTGTCTCCCATTTCCATGGCGACCATCTGGGGTCTGCCTATGCCATTGCCAAAGCCAATGATGCCTTGCTCATCTCTACGGCAGAAATCGCTAACGATGCGGCTTCCCATGGGGTCCGAGCCCATGCTATGCATTTGGGAGGGACCCACAGCTTTCCTTTTGGACGGGTACGGATCACCCCGGCTTTCCACGGCAGTGGGATCGCCGGTGGCCATGCCTGCGGATTCATCGTAGGATTTGGCGGGAAGACCGTGTATTTTGCCGGGGATACCAGTGTGTTCGGAGATATGGCTCTCCTGTCCCGGCTGGAAAAGATCGATGTGGCCCTGCTGCCCATCGGGGACAACTATACCATGGGGCCGAAAGATGCCCGTCTGGCGGCAGAACTGCTGGCCGTGCCTTTGGTCATCCCCATCCATTACAATACCTGGCCCATCATCGCCCAGGATCCGGAAGCTTTCAAAAAAGAGGTGGAAGCTACCACACACAGCAGAGTGGCTGTAGTAGAGCCAGGGAGCCGGCTTGACTTGTAAGAGGGGCCTTGGGATAAAAAACGGGGCTGTTGCGGAAGCGGCGGCCTCGTTACTCTTTTTTGGGATTTATGCTATAATAGATAAAATAGAACGCTGCGATAAGCGCTCTGGTACTTGGGATCCTTGGGAAAGGATCCTGCAACCCGGCAGGTTCCCTGCCAGAAGAGTGAGGGCTGTCTATGAACAAACAACAGACTGTATTGATTGCGGATGATGAACCGCAGATCCGCGAAATCTTAAGCATTTATTTCAAGAAAGAAGGCTTCAAGGTCATCGAGGCGGCCGATGGGGCGGAAGCCCTGGTCCAAGTCCAGGCCGGGAAACCGGATATCATCCTGCTGGACATCATGATGCCGGTATTGGATGGGCTGGAAGTCTGCAAACAGGTCCGCAAGATCTCTGATATCCCCATCATCATGCTGACAGCCAAGGATTCGGATGATGATCGGATCCTGGGGCTGGAGATCGGGGCGGATGATTATATCTCCAAACCTTTCAATACAAGAGAAGTGGTAGCCAGGGTCAAAGCCGTGCTCCGGCGGACCAATGCCTCCATCAGCAGCCAGAATAAGCAGGTGCTGGAATATCCCAACCTGATGATCAACCTCAGTGAATACCGGGTCGTAGCCTTTGGCCGGGAAATCACCTTTACAGCCAAGGAGATGGAACTCCTCTGGTGCCTGGCTTCCAATCCCGGGATCGTGTTCAGCCGGAACCAGCTGCTGGAAAAGATCTGGGGCTATACCTATTACGGCGATACCCGGACCGTGGATACCCACATCAAACGGGTCCGGCATAAACTGGATATCCCCCCGGATTCTACTTGGGACATCATGACCGTATGGGGTGTAGGGTATAAATTCGAGGTCAAAAAGTGAAAAAGTCATTAAGCACCAGGCTCATGTACAGTTACATGGGCCTGATTCTGGCTATTATCGTAGGGATTTCCATCGGACTCAGTTACCTGATCACCGATTATTTCTTCCGGACCAAGGAACTGGAACTCAATGATAAGGGCGGCCAGGTGGCCATGATGATCCGGTATTTCGATGCCATGAGCATGGATAAGGCCATCCTGCGGGAATATCTCACGTCCATGGACCAGCTGGTAGGGGCCCGGATCTGGGTGTTCAACAAGCAGTTCGATCTGATCGCGGCCTCGGAAACCGGGACCGAGTACGAGCAGGGTCGGGAAGGAAACGATTCCAAGCAGGAACGGGAAGCACGCCGACGGGAAAAATGGATGCAGAGCGTGGCTGCCATCGACAAGCAGATCCGGCAGAGCGGGAACGGCCACGAACGGTTCCAGAAGATCCTTACCAAAGTATATGGCGGAGAACGGGTCAACGAACGGATCTACCATCCTTACTACAAGGAGCAGGTCCTGATGGTGGGGATCCCCCTGAAGGACAACCATGGCACGGTTTCTGGGGCTATGCTGCTGGCTTCCCCCTTGGGCGGACTGAACCGTGTCCTGAAGGACATCTATATCTATACCATCATCGTAGGAATCATTGCCCTGTGCATCAGCGTGATCATCGTCAGCGGACTGACCCGTCGGATGGTCAAACCGCTGATTTCTATGAAGAACTCCGCAAAAGCCATTGCCTTAGGGGACTACTCCCTGAAAGTAGCGGTGGACGGAGATGATGAAATCGCTGATCTGGGCCGCAGCCTGAATTCCTTGGGACGGGACCTGGAACAGTTTGTCCGGAAGACCCGGAAGATGGAAAAGATGCGCCGGGATTTCGTAGCCAATGTGTCCCATGAACTCCGGACTCCCATCACCATCATCCAGGGCTATAATGAAGCCCTGTCCGATGGGACCATCACCGATCCGGAAGATGTGAAGAAATACCGGAAGCTGATCAACGATGAGACCCAGCGGCTGGAACGGCTGATCAACGAACTGCTGGATATCAGCCGGCTCCAGAGGGGAGAAGGAGAGGAAGTGGAACCCATCCCCCTGGGGAAAGTGGTAGAAAGTGTAGTGAACATGCTGGAAGGCCGGGCCCAGAAACGGGATATCCGGCTGGAACAGTATGTGGACGACAGCCTCCTGGTCTTGGGCAATGGGGACCGGCTGTACCAGCTGGTAATGATCCTGGGGGACAATGCCATCAAATATTCCCCGGACAGCTCTGTGATCCGCTTCCAGGTCATAAAGAACCGGCAGGGCGGTGTCATCCTTACGGTGGTGGACCAGGGATACGGGATCCCCGAAGAGGACATCCCCTACATCTGGGAACGGTTCTATAAGGCGGATAAATCCCATTCCCGCCATATCCCCGGCACGGGCCTGGGACTGGCCATCGGGAAAGAAATCATCCGGATGCACAAGGCAAAGGTCCAGGTGAAGAGCAAGGTGGGCAAGGGGACGGCTTTTGTGATTACCTTCCCTCCTTTCCAGGAAAAACCGAAAGTGACCCAAGATGGTGCCCATGAAGCCGAAGTGGTGGAGAATATCCAGCCTCTGGCGGAAGATGATACCGTTGCGCAGGAAGAGGAGGAGAGAAATGGGTAAGAAAACAGGGATCCTATCAGTTTGGCTGGCCTTTGGCCTTTCCCTGACGGCCTGGGCTGGTGCCTGGGAACCGGAGGACTTGAACCGGGAAGAAGCGGCACTGATCGGGTTTTACCAGGGCAATGGAGAGCAGGTGGCAGTACGGGAGGACAAAGGACAGCTCCAGCTGCTGTACCATTTCCAGCCCAAGGACCGGGATTATACCGGCAGCAATGTGTATACCCTGGTCAAGAACCATTATGACAATTACGAGCTCCGGGAAGTGGGTCCCAATACGGATGCGGACAGTACCCTTCGTTTTGATCGGGACAAGAACGGTCTGGGGATCAGCCTGAACCTGGGACAGAAAAGCTATACCCGCAGGTTCGTGGGGGGAGAGAATGGCAAGCCCATCCGGGTGACGCCGGCCAGGCCTCTGGAAGAACTGCGGAAAGAAGCGGCTGTGGCTGTGCCCCCCAGCCTGCCCTATGACAAGACCGCAGAACTGGTGGACCTGGCCCAGGCAGTGCCAGGACTGAAGTTGGATCTCCGGTACACCACGGACAACAACCTGTTCGGGGCGCCTCTGGTGCTGAGCACCCAGGCTCTGCTGGACCGGAATGCAGCCCAGGCATTGGCGCGGGTCCAAGCGGGACTACGGCCCTATGGATATGGCCTGGTGGTCTGGGAAGCCTACCGTTCCTGGCAGGATTTTAAATTGGCTGCCCTGGCCCTGGGCAAAGAGCATGCCGCGATGCTGCCCAAGGCAGAAGCAGGCTATTCCCATAACTCCGGCCGGAGCATCGATGTGAGCCTGTACCAGCTGGATACCGGGGAAGAAGTGGCCATGATCTCAGATTTTGACGAACCTTCCCCGGCTCAGTACGCTCAGTTTGCTGGAGGAACCCAGAAACAGCGCTGCTTGCGGGACCTGCTCCGGCAGCAGATGACTCTCCAGGGGTTCACTGCCAGCGACATGGAGTGGTGGCATTTCGACTATGATGCTGGGAACCGGTATCAGGTGCTGAATCAGTGAATGGGGGCATGAAAAAATTCACACCCCCGTCATACGTCATAGGTCCTACGTCGATGGAAGCCAGCTGGTGCTGGGGACGAATGCAAGAAAATCTATTGAATTCCATAGTAGGTTTTGAAATTTCAAAATCAATTTGGAAAAAATTGATTTCTAAAAGCGTATGACGTATGACGTATGACATATGACCTATGACCTATGACAAAGGGAATGTTGCACGTGTGTGGTTTTTACGCGCGCAACATCCCCTTCCCCGTTCTTAAAATTTGTCTGCAACTTTTTTCCTTTTATGGTAAAATTAATAAGATATGAATCGATTTTTAGGAGGTTCAAACCATGAATGTCTATGATGAAATGAACAATCTCTGCAAAGCCATCAAGGAATCCCATGAATATAAAGTGCTGGTGGAAGCCAAAGGGAAATTGGCCAAGGACTCTTCTGCAGAATCTATGGTAAAGGATTTCCTGAAGCAGAAACAGGAACTGGAACTCCAGCAGTACCAGGGCCAGAAACCAGATGATGCCAAAGTCAAGAAAATGCAGGACCTGTATAATGTGCTCCAGCTGAACCCTGTGGCCGCTGATTACATCCAGGGTTACATCCGGTTCCAGATGATGATCGGGGACCTGTCCAAGACCCTCAGCGATACCCTGAAGGAAGCTCTGGAATAATGGGCATATCCGCATTGCTTTCTTTCCTGGAAAAGGAATTGCCAGGAAAATACCAGATCAATGCCCCGATGGAGCGGTATACCACCTTCCGAGTGGGCGGCCCTGCAGATTTGCTGGTGGAACCGGAAAGCCAGGAAGAAGTCTGCCAGCTGCTCCGGGAAATCCATACCCAAAAGGTCCCCCTGACCGTTATCGGCAACGGATCCAATCTCCTGGTCATGGATAAAGGGATCCGAGGCTGTGTGGTGAAACTGGGCAGCTCCTTGAAACAGCTGATCCTGGATGGCTGCACCATCCGGGTGGAGGCAGGGGTGCTCCTGTCCCGGCTGGCTTCAGCGGCGGCTGAAGGAGGATTGGCGGGATTGGAATTCGCTTCCGGGATCCCTGGCAGCCTGGGAGGCGCTGTCCTCATGAATGCGGGGGCTTACGGAGGCGAAATCGGGGATCTGGTCCGTTCGGTCACGGTGGCGGACAGCCGGGGAGAACTCCGGGTCCTGGACCAGGAAGAAATGGGATTCCGGTACCGTCATTCCGCTGTCATGGACAGCGGAGACATCATCCTGGGCGCCACATTGGAACTGACTCAGGATGATCCGGATGCTATAAGGGAACGCATCAGTGAATTTACCCGGAAACGGGTCAGCAAACAGCCTTTGAATTTCCCCAGCGCGGGAAGCACATTTAAGAGACCTCCAGGATATTTTGCAGCAGCGCTCATCGATCAGGCGGGCCTTCGGGGCTATCGGATCGGTGATGCCCAGGTATCGGAAAAACACACGGGGTTCGTGGTGAACCGGGGCCATGCTACAGCGACAGAAATCTTGCAGCTGATGGACGATGTGAAGGAACGGGTCCATGCAGCCAGCGGCGTCTGGCTGGAACCGGAAGTCCGGATCATCGGAGAAAAATAAGGGGACTGTATCCTGGAAGGAGTCTATTGGTTATATGAATAAGGGGTATATTTTCGTCCTTGTCACGGCATTTTTGTTTGGGACCATGGAAACGGCCCTGAAGTTTTTCGGGAACATGTTCCATCCCATCCAGATCACATTCCTCCGTTTCCTCATCGGCGGCTTGGTGCTGATGCCCATGGCCTTCAATGCCTTGAAGAAGAAAAATGTGCAGCTGAATGGGCAGGATCTGAAATTCTTCCTGTTCTCTGGGTTCCTGGGGGTCGTGGTCAGCATGATCCTCTACCAGATGGCCATTGTCTATGGCAAGGCTTCCGTCAACGGGGTCATATTCAGCTGCAACCCAGTGTTCGTGGTGCTCTTTGCCTATTTCCTTTTAGGGGAGCCCATCGATAAGCTGACCATCTTTTCCTTGATGGCCAGTTTTGCTGGGATCATCTGCATCGTGGATCCGGCCAATATGACCGGCAGCCAGCTCAGCGTGATCCTGATCCTGCTGTCCGCTATGACCTTTGCCCTCTACGGGATCGCCGGACGGAAACACGCCCAGCGCTACGGGGGCATCGCTATGACCAGCCTGAGCTTTGTTTGCGGGTCCCTGGAGATGCTGCTGCTGATCGGACTTTCCACTCTCCAGCCGGTGCGCAGCCTGATGCTGAGCCTGGGTCTCAAGGTGTTCACCGATATCCCCATCCTCAGCGGGCTGACTGCAGCCCATATCCCGCCCCTGGCTTATATTGCCGTAGGGGTCACTGGCCTGGGGTATGCCAGCTATTTCCTGGCCATGGAATATACGGATCCAGCTACGGCCTCTCTGGCCTTTTATATCAAACCCATCCTGACGGCCTTCATGGCCTGGCTGGTCATCGACGAACCCATAACGGTGAATATGATCGTGGGCATTGCCCTGATCCTGTTCGGCTCCTGCCTTTCCATCATTTCCAAGCGGAAAAAGGCATCATGACAGAGAAAGGAAACCTGCTATGAACTTTAAATTCGTCCACAACAACTTCAATGTGCTGGATCTCCAGAAATCCCTGGCTTTTTACAAAGAAGCTCTGGGCCTGGAAGAAACCCGGCGGATCGAAAAACCGGATTTCACCATCGTGTATCTGGGGGACCACCAGACCAGTCACCGGCTGGAACTGACTTGGCTGAAAGACCGGAAGGAGCCCTACAACCTGGGGGACAACGAATTCCATCTGGCCTTTGAAACCGATGATTTTGCGGCTGCCCATGCCAAGCACGAAAAAATGGGCTGCATCTGCTTCGAGAATCCGGCTATGGGGATTTATTTCATCACGGATCCGGACAACTATTGGCTGGAAATCCTGCCACCGAAAAAATAAGGGGAGAACATAATGGGGAGCTTTTTGAAAGAATTTAAAGCCTTCGCCCTCCGGGGCAATGTAGTGGACATGGCCGTCGGTGTCATCATCGGGGGTGCATTCGGAAAAATCGTATCTTCTGCAGTGAATGATATCATCATGCCGCCCCTGGGAATCCTCATCGGCGGGGTGGATTTCTCCGATCTGTTCATCAACCTGTCCAGCAAGAAAGTCAGCAGCCTGGCAGAAGCCAAAGCGGCCAAACTGCCAGTGATCGCTTATGGCAGCTTCATCACCAATGTCATCGATTTCATCATCATGGCCTTTGTGATCTTCTGTCTGATCTCCCTGCTGAACCGTTTCAAGAAAGAAGAACCCAAGGCAGAACCTACCCTGTGTCCGTTCTGCAAAATGCCAGTGGACCCGGAAGCGACCCGGTGCCCCCACTGCACGTCTGAAATTCCCAAGAAATGATCGGCCGGGCTGGTCAGGCGTTTTTTGCCGGGCCAGCCGGCTTTTTGCGTAACAATCACTACAGGAGGATGTTCCATGAACGTATTGGATGTACTGGAAGAACGGGGATACCTGAAACAGATGTCCCACCCGGATGAAATCAGAGAACTGCTGGGAAAGGAAAAGATCACCTTCTATATCGGCTTTGATCCCACCGCGGACAGCCTCCACGTAGGCCACTTCATCGCCCTGATGGTCATGGCCCATATGCAGCGGGCCGGCCACCGTCCCATCATCCTGTTGGGCGGCGGTACTGGCATGGTGGGGGACCCCAGCGGCAAGAACGAGATGCGGAAGATGCTCACCCCCGAATTCATCAATCACAATATCGCATGCTTCAAGAAGCAGATCGGCCGGTTCATCGACCTGTCCGAAGGGAAGGCCATTGTGGCCAATAATGCTGACTGGCTGCTGAAGCTGAACTATGTGGATATGCTCCGGAGCGTGGGGGTCCATTTCTCCGTGAACCGGATGCTGGCTGCCGACTGCTACAAGTCCCGTCTGGCCAGTGACAACGGACTGACCTTCTTTGAAATGAACTACATGATCATGCAGGCTTACGACTTCTATACCCTGCATAAAAACTATAACTGTGTCATGGAGCTGGGCGGGGATGACCAATGGTCCAACATGATCGCCGGGGTGGAACTGATCCGCCGGAAAGACCGGCAGCCGGCTTACTGCATGACTAACACCCTCTTGACCAACAGCCAGGGCCAAAAAATGGGCAAGACCGTAGGCGGCGCCGTATGGCTGGATCCGGAGAAATTCTCTCCTTACGATTTCTACCAGTACTGGCGGAATATCGATGATGCAGATGTGGAAAAATGCCTGGCCCTGCTGACCTTCCTGCCCATGGAGGAAGTGCGCCGTCTGGGAGCTCTCCAGGGAGCGGAAATCAACGAAGCCAAGAAAGTGCTGGCTTACGAAGTGACCAAGATCGTCCACGGGGAAGCCGAAGCGGAAAAGGCCAAAAACGCCACGGAAGCCCTGTTCGGATCCGGCAGCAACCTGGACAATGTGCCCACCATCACCGTCCGGAAGGATGAATGGGGTTGCCGTCTGCTGGACCTCCTGGCAGAAAACAAGGTGATCGCCACCAAGAGCGAAGGCCGCCGGCTGATGCAGCAGAACGGCCTTTCCATCGATGATGCCAAAGTCACCGACGTGGATACCCTGGTGGACGACGCCCTGTTCGCAGACAAAGAAAGCCTGATGCTGCGGAAAGGGAAGAAGAAGTACTACCGGTTGGTAAGGGGATAAAAAATGGGGCTATTGCGTGAGCAACAGCCCTGTCAACGGTCAGCTGACAAAAAAGGAGTACTGCACGCTCATGTGCAGTACTCCTTTTTCATTTAAGTTCCTTCTTCGCGATTTTCCCCGTTGCCAGGTGGGGCATGGTTTCCAGCTGACGGAATACCCGGGGGACTTTGTAGATGGCCAGATTCTGCTGCAGGTATTTTTTCAGGGCCCTGGGGTCCACGGTTTCCCCTTCCCGGACCGTGTAGAAGCAGCATCCGGCCTGGCCCCGGAGCTTGTCCGGGATGCCGATGACCGCCGCTTCGTCGATGCCCGGGTAGGCGTAGACCAGTTCTTCGATTTCCCGGGGATAGATGTTTTCCCCCATGCTGATGATCATGTCCTTCAGCCGGTCCACGAGCCGCAGGTATCCGTCCTGATCTTCCACCACCACATCGCCTGTGTGGAGCCATCCGTCCACCAGGGCATCTGCCGTGGCTTTCGGCAGATGCCAGTAGCCCAGCATTACATTGGGGCCTTTGACCAGCAGTTCGCCCCGGCTGCCCTGGGGCATTTCCCGGCCCCCCGGATCCACCACCTTCACCTGGATCTCCGGCAGGGGCAGGCCAATGGTGCCGCTTTTCACCTTCTCCGGGGGATTGACGGACACCACCGGCGAAGCTTCCGAAAGGCCGTATCCTTCAATGATGGGCTGATGGTACCGGGCTTCAAAAGCCTGGAGAAGGGAAAGTGGCATGGCGGTGCCTCCCACCACGGTGTACCGGACGGAGGTCAGGTCCTCCGGCTGTCCCCGGCGGATGAGCAGGGAACAGAGGGAAGGCACCAGGTACAGCACCGTCAGCTGCTGGTCCCGGATGAAATGGACAATGTCCTTCAGGTTCACGCTGTCATACAGGAAGATGGAGGCTCCCACCAGCAGTGGATTGATCAAGGCGGTGATCAGGCAGAAACAGTGGTACAGGGGCAGCACCGCCAGCACCCGGTCCTCTGGGGTGATGCGGAGGATTTCCTGGAACTGGCGGGCGTTGCAGGTCACATTGGCGTGGGACAGCAGAGCCCCTTTGGGCCGGCCGGTGGTGCCGGAAGTATAGATGATGAGGAAAGGCTCCTGGTCCGTGAAGGTTTCCGAAAGAGACGGCGCTTCCGGGGCCGGGCTGTCCAGATACCCGTCCAGAGGCAGCTGGCGGATGGATCCCTCCAGATCCGCCGTGGCTTCCAGGGCGTTCCAGGCAAAAGGATTACCGGTATAGAGCAGTAAACTGGACTCAGAATCCCTGAGGATGAATCCCACTTCCCGCTGGCTCAGCTGGCTGTTGATGGGTACGGCAATGGCGCCCAGGGAAGCCAGGGCCAGATAAGCAACGATATAGTGGACGGTTTTCCGGGAAAAAATGGCAACACGGGTCTGCTGCCGGATCCCCTGGGCATACAGGGCATTCCGGCATTGACGGACCAGAGTACGGAGATCCAGGTAGGTATAGGAACGGCCCTGGTCAAAGACCGCCAGCCGGTCTGGTTCACCAAAGGACAACAGATGGTGGACGAGCATGGTAAGGCCTCCTTTTATCAGATTTCTCTTTCTATTGTACCGTGAAAAAAGAAAATAGGGAAGAGTGAAGAGGGAGGCCGGGATGGGGTTGTTGCACGTTCTGTGCAACAACCCCCTGGTCGTAGAGACGCATAGCGGCTTAAGTCTGGAGCCTGATGGCTGGAGCCAAATGTTGAATTTGCAGGCAAATTTTTGAATATGCTGCAAAAACTGGTTGCCGCATACCGCAGGCAGCAGTCCCTTTTTCTTTCTCTTTCCTTCATGGTATAATGAGGAAAAAGTCATGCTAATCACTTAGCTTGACAGGAGGGAGGGGACCATGGAGCAATTTTTACAGGAAATGACAGAGCTCCTGCCGTTCCTGCAGGAACCCCGGTTTGGCATTCCTCTGCCTGTATTGTATCTGATCATAATGATCGGGGTGATCCTGTGGGGTGGGTCCCTCCGGGAACGGATCTTCCAGCTGGGGGCCCGGGAGGCGGTGGGCTGGAGCATCTGGGTGTGGCTGGTCTGGCTGACCATCCGGCTGCTGCGGCTGACCCTGATTACCGGCTGGGCTGCCCTGGCCCGCCTGCTCTGGTACGGCTATTATCCCTGCATGGGGCTGCTGGCTTTTCTGGTGGTCTGGATCAGCTATGCCAGCAACCGGACCCCGGAAGACAGGGCTCTTCCCCGCTGGCTCCAGGGCCTGCTGCTTGTTGACCTTCTTTTAGCCGGGCTGGCCCTGACCAATGACTGGCATCAGCTGGTGTTCCAGATCCAGCCCAGTACCAATCCCCACCAGGATATCTATACCTATGGCTTTGTGTATTACCTGATCCTGTTCAGTTATCTGGCCCAGCTGCTTCTGGCCAATGGATGGCTGTGCTGGAGGGCTTTCCGGGAAAAAATCAGTCTGGAGAGGCTGTGGCAGCCCTTTACGGTCATCCTGCTGTACGGAGGATACATTGCCAGCTATATCCTGCGGGTTTCATGGATCTTCCGGAGTGAACTGGTCCTGTGGACGGCATTTTTCGGTTTCCTCTGGATGGAAGCCCTGCTCCGTTCCCGGCTGCTGCCGGGGAACAGTCAGTATCGGGACTGCTTTCTCCATTCCCGCCTGGGGCTGACCATCCTGGACCGGCAGGGACGTGTGGTGTACCAGTGCGAACAGCTGCCCGTCCCTCCGGACGGAGACTGGCAGCGGCGGACCATGCCCATTTCCGGAGGGCAGGTGGTATGGTACCAGGATATGGGAGAACTGCGCCAGAAGAAGAAAAAACTGGAACTGACGGCCCTGACCCTCCAACGGGTCTACCGGCTGCGGCGGAACTGGGAAAAAATCCGGAGAGAACGGATCCATCAGCAGACCCGGCAACGGATCTATGAGGAAGTGGAGGGCATCCTCCAGACCAGAGGTCCTCTTTTCCAACAATATGCCCGGGCCCTGGCACAGGCGGAAGGGGGCCCTGAGGCCCGGCAGCTGGTGGCCCGGCTCAATGTGCTGGCCTGCTACCTGAAGAAGCAGTGTGTGCTGCTGCTCCGGGGACGGGAAGACAACTGTCTGCCGGTCCGGGAACTGCAGCTGGCGGTCCGGGAACTCTGCCATTACCTGGAACGGACCGGGGTGAAGACGCTGGTGGACGATCGTCTGGAGGGGCAGCTGCCGGTGACAACGGCCCTGGCTTTCTTCCAGCTGCTGGAGGAGGCTTCGGAAGAGGCGGTGCGCCAGGGAGAAAGTTCCCAGATCTGCTGCTTCAAAGAAAGTGAGAAGGGATGGGAGCTGTCCCTGCTCTGGGATCCCCGGCCCTGGGTCCGGGAATTTGTGGCGCAGCATCAATCTCGTTATGGCAGGGGCCTGTTCTGCCGGGAACTGGAATACGGGAGCAGTCTGGTTCTTCAGCACCAGAAGGGGGACGGATCATGGTAGATTTTGTGAAGCTGGGACCCCTGTTCCACCGGGTGCTGGTGCTGCTGGGCTTTGTGGGGCTGATGAGCCAGAGCCTCCTGATCTATTTCCTCCAGCCCCTTCCCCGGTTCCGGTTTCGCCACCGGAAAGCGCTGGAAGGGGTGATCCTGGTCCTCCTGATCCTCCTGGAAAGCGATCTGATCCAGGATATCCAGCTGGGCCGGGAAGAGCCCTATGGTACGGGGTTCCGTCTGGTCCTTGGCGGCAGTCTCCTGGTGCTGACCCTGTGGCAGCAGGGAGATTCAATCGGGTGTCTGTCCCTGTGCCTGGCCGGAATGGCGATTCTGCCCTTTTTCGACGGGAGCTATCCCTGGGAGATGGGCCTGGCCCTGGGGCTTTTTCTGGTGCGGTCCCTGGATCTCCTGCCGGAGACCATCCAGGAAAAACGGATGCAGATCACGGAGTATTCCATTCAGGAAGCCATTGATTCTTTAGAGGAAGGGGTCCTGATCTCGCTGGCTAGCGGCGAACCGGTGCTGATGAACCGGGCCCTGTTCCGGTATACGGAAAGTGTCCTGGGGGTGGGGATCCGGAACGGCAATATGCTGTGGCACCTGCTCCAGGAAGTCCGCAGGCCCGGGCTGCATCGGGAAAACCAGGGCAGTGGGCTGCTTTTCCGGCTGCCGGACGGCCGCTGGCTGCTGTTCCAGCGGGTCAAGATCTATTTCCAGGGGCAGTCCCACTGGCAGCTGACTGCCAGTGATGTCACGGAACTCCAGCGGCTGAACCAGTCCCTGGACCAGCAGAACCGGCAGCTGCAGCAGAAAAATGCCGAGCTGAAGGAACTGCTCCAGCATGTCCAGGAAATCCAGAGCCGGGAAACCCTCCGGGAAATCCGGATCCGGATCCATGATCTGATGGGGATGCGGATCAGCCTGCTCCAGCAGGTATTGAACAACAGGAATTTTGCGGATTACCAGCGAATCATGCCCCTTTTGGTCAGCATGCTTTCTGATGTGCGGCAGGAAATCCGGGTGAAACCCCAGGTGCGGCTGGCTGAACTGGTCTCTGTGTACCGGAAGCTGGGGGTACTGGTCACCGTGCGGGGAAATCTGCCGGAGAAGGAATGGAAAGGGGAACTGTATGTGCAGATCATCCGGGAAGCCCTGACCAATGCCGTCTGCCATGGGCGGGCCAGCCAGGTGGCTCTGGTCCTGGACGAAGAAAACCTTCTGATCCAGGACAATGGACTGGGCTGCACCGGACCCGTCCAGGCAGGAGGCGGGCTTACCGGGATCCGGGAAAAAGTGGAAAGCCGGGGCGGGAAACTGGACGTTTCCGGGACCCCTCATTTTATACTGAAAATCCGTTTTGGGATGGAAGAAAAGGAAGGGACGAACGATGATCCGTATTCTGCTGGTGGATGACCAGAAAATCCTGCTGGATGGGCTGGCCAGGCTGCTGGAACCTTATGAAGACCTGGAGGTGGTGGGGCAGCTGCCCTTTTCGGAAATGGTGGAAACAGCCTGCGGCCGGCTGAAGCCCCATGTGGTACTGATGGATATCTGCATGGAAGGGAAGACCAGCGGCATCGAATGTACCCGGAAGATCAAAAAGCATTTTCCCCAGATCAAAGTCATCATCATGACCGGTTTCCAGGATGTGCATTTTGTGGAACTGGCCCAGGAGGCGGGGGCGGACAGTTTCATCTACAAAGAAAGTGCTGCAGACCAGTTCGTGGACTGCATCCACCGTACCATGGAGGGGGAGCATCTGTTCCCGGATGTACAGGAACGGACCACCTTTGGATTTTACAACGCCACCCTGACCCAGCGGGAAATCCAGATCCTGCACCTGGTCTGCCAGAATCTGAGCTATCAGGAAATCGCCGACCGGCTGCAGCTGACCCGCCGGACCGTCAGCTTCCACATCAGCAACATGCTCAGCAAAACCGGCCACAAAAGCCTGGTGGGACTGGCTGTGGAAGCGGCAGAGAAGGGGTATGCAGGGAGGGAGTAGGTCTGTTGCTGGGGCAACAGACCCTGTCAGCAGTCAACTGTCAACTGCCGAAGGAAGCCAGTAAACTGGCTTTGAACAAGGGCAACAATTGGATAAATCGTACCTGTAGGGGCAGCAGGCCCGGCTGCCCGCCAAATCAGAAGTTGACCATGTGTTCTGCGGGGCGCCGGGCCTGCGCCCCCTACGGTTTATGCTGTTTTAAAATCAATTTGAAAATTGATTTCTATCGGCCGCTGACCGTTGACAGCTGACAAAATGGAGGGGTGTTGTACTTTTTGTGCAAAACCCCTCCATTTTTCTCAACCCTGTACTTTAGTACAGTGCGGAAATCTCCTGCTTCCGGTATACTGGAGACAGGAGGTGAAGACAATGAAGATACAGAATGATTTCAGAAAATTCTTTCGTATTGTGGGGATCCTGGCGCTTGCGGTCCTGGCCCCTTTGGGGCGGGGGCTGGCGGCTGAGAAGGAAAAGGTGATCCTGGATACGGATATGGTGGAACTGCTGGATGACGGGGTGGCCATGATGATGCTGGCCCAGGCCCCCAACATCCAGCTGGAAGGGGTGACCATCGTCTTTGGGAACACCTGGGTGGAAACCGGGACCGCAGCGGCCATCCGTCAGTTGGAAGGGATGGGACGGAAGGATATCCCGGTGTTCATGGGGGTGAATGAACCCACCCGGAAAGACCGGTTTGCCCATATGGCGGAAGAAAAACGCCTGTACGGACAGAATTTCGACAGCCATAAAGGAGCCGCCGGCTATCCCCGTCCGGCTTCCTGGCAGCAGGTATACCGGGAACGGTACCACCGGGAACCGGAACTGCAGCCCCGGAAGGAGGCGGCAGCCGATTTCATTGTCCGGACCATCCGGAAGAATCCTGGAGAGGTGACCCTGGTGGCCATTGGCAGTGGAGCCAACCTGGCGGCAGCCCTGGACCGGGATCCGTCCATTGCCGGAAAGGTGAAACGGGTGGTGTACATGGCCGGAGCCTTCATGGTGGAAGGCAATGTGATGCCCCACGGAGAATTCAATGTATGGATCGATCCGGAATCGGCCCGGAAAGTGTACCGGGCACCCTGGACGGAACAGGTGTTCCTGCCGCTGGATGTATGCAATACGGCCAAACTGAGCCGGCAGGAATATCAGGTGCTTACGGGGAAAATCACCCAGCCCTGGGCCCGTGCCATGTGGAAGGATTACTGGGCAGGGCCTCTGTTCCAGCAGGATCCGGGCTTTTCCAGCTATATCTGGGATGTGCTGGCCGCTGCCGTGGTCATCGATCCCCTGGTGATCACCCGGGAAGAAACCCTGCCGGTGGATGTGAATGACCAGTACGGACCGGGCTATGGAGATACGCTGGCTTACCGGGGCGTTGGACCGGAAGGTACCCAGAAGGCCCGGATCGTCTTTGCCGTGGATCAGGACCGGCTGTGGCCCATGGTGGAAAAAGTCTTTGACCGGCTGTAAAAAAGAGAGGAGAAAACCATGCTCAACCGCAAGAAATTCCTGCGGGCCGGCGCTTCTGCCGCCCTCTTTGCCCTTCTGCTGCCTCTCCAGGCCTGGGCCCAGGTGGTGATACTCCACACCAACGACATCCATTGCGGGGTGGACAGGAACCTGACCCTGGCCCGGGTGGCGGCTTATAAAAAGAAACAGAAAGCCCTGAATCCCCAGACCCTGCTCCTGGACGCCGGAGATGCCATCCAGGGGGAACCCCTGGGGAAACTCACCGACGGACGGGCCATGGTCCGGATCCTGAATGGGGCGGGCTATGATTTTGCCATTCCCGGCAACCATGAATTCGATTACGGCATGGACAAATTCCTGTCCCTGGCCAAAAAACTGGACTGCGGGTACACCAGCTGCAACTTCGTCCGGCTGGATACCGGGAAACCCGTCCTGGCCCCCTACCGGATCTTTCCCTTCAAAGAACGGAAGGTGGCGCTTATCGGGGTCACCACCCCCGGTACCCTGGTGTCGTCCACGCCCCGGTTCTTCCAGGACGAAAAAGGCCATTTTATCTATGGATTCTGTGAGGACAAAGCAGGGGTGAAGCTTTACAGACAGGTCCAGGATACGGTGGAGGAAGCACGGGAACAAGGGGCGGATACGGTGATCCTGGTGGCGCATCTGGGCAGTGACGGTTCCATCCCCGTATGGAGCAGCCGGGCACTCCTGGCCCATGTAACCGGCGTGGACGGGCTCATCGACGGCCATTCTCACGAACAGTACGAAGTGTTCTATCCGGACCGGAACGGGAAAATGATCCCGGTGGCCCAGACCGGCACCAAACTCCAAAGCCTGGGGCGTATGGTCATCGAAGATGACGGTACCATCCGGGGCGAACTGGTCCGGGAACTGATGGAGCCGGATCCCCAGGTGGAGAAACTGGTCCGGAAAGAAATGGCCAAAGTGGACCGGGCCCTGTCCCAGAAGGTGGGAGAATCCTCTGTGGAACTGGTGGATTCCCTGGAGGGCCAGCGGGCCGTGCGCCAGAAGGAAACCAATCTGGGGGATTTTGCCGCAGATGCTTTCCGGACCTGTTTCAAGGCGGATGCGGCCCTGATCAACGGGGGCTCCTTCCGGTCCGGTCTGCCTCGGGGCGCCTGGACCCGGAAGACCCTTCTGACCCTGTTCCCCTTTGGGAACCAGGCAGTGCTCCGCAGCGTTTCCGGCCAGCAGCTGCTGGATGCCCTGGAACTGAGCGTATCCCACGCACCGGAAGAAAATGGCGGGTTCCTTCAGGTATCCGGTCTGACCTTTGTCTACGATCCGGCCATCCCCTCACCGGTGAAACTGGATGACCAGGGAAATTTCGCCCGGGTGGAAGGGGAACGGAGGGTCCGCCAGGTGATGATCGGCGGCAAACTCCTGGATCCGGCGGAAGACTATCTGGTGGCCGGGACCAGCTACATCCTCAGTGACGGGGGCAACGGCTATACCATGTTCCGGGACACCGCCCTGGTAGCGGAACCGGGCCTGTCCGAAGTGGACATCCTGGCTGATTACGTCCAGAAACAGGGCGTCAGCGAGGCATACAGGAAGCCGGAAGGGCAGGGGAGGATTCGGATAGACAGGAAATAAGGCGCTGTGAAAAAATCATCCCCAGCGCCTTTATTTCGCTAGCGTCAGCTGGCTTCCATCGGCTAGTGACTAGAGACTAGTGACTAGTGACGGGGTGTGAAAAAGTATTTTTTCACACCCCCTTTTTTACCAAAACCTGTACTTTAGTACAGTGCGTTTCTTCTGAAAATTCTGTACAATAAAAGCAGAAAGAGAACGAACGGATATCTGGAGAAAGGAGCACATGATGAGAAAGACATGGAAACAAATTCTGTTGGGAGCATTGACACTGTGTGTCCTGGCATCCGGCTGCGGTGGGGGAAACGGGGGCGGGGGAACCCCTGAAGACCCCAACGCCGACCTGCCGGTGCGGAAGAAAATCAGCACCCCGGTGGCATCCAGTTTTAAAGTAGACGGCCGGACGGTGAACATCTATGAATATACCGGGCTGACCTTCAAGGATCAGATCCTGTGGACGGACACCCTGGCGGTGGACGGGGACCGGATTTACTTCTTCGGCTTCGACAACAAGGACGAAACATACCGGACCAAACTCCGGTCTGTCAGTTTCAAGGATGAGACGCTCAGTGACCTGAAGGTGCTGGATGAACGGGCCTACTGGCGGGACAAACTGGTGGTATCCAACGGAACTGTCTATGACTGGCACAAACAAGGGGACTATAAAAGTCGTGAAAAGAAAAATGAAGCTTCCTATTGGCATTATTACGACGGAAAGACCATGGTGCCCACCGATTTCACCGGCACGACTCTGATTCCCATCGATCAGGGGAAGGATGTGGTCTTTACCCAAAAAAGGGACTACTGGACCGGGATCCTGGACAAAGGGACCCTTACCAAGGGGAAGGAACTCCTTACCGTAGAGGCGATAAGGAAGGCTGGGCTGAACATCAAGAAACAATGGGCGGACAAGGACGGATTATACCTGATGGGGTATATGAAAAACGACAAGGGTGAAAATCAAAATGTGGTCCGGCAGTACAGTCTGCAGGACGGACAGCTGATCCAGTCCTTTGAGGGACCTCTTACCAAAGAAGGCCGTGGGTACGTGGTCACAGAGCACCGGGTGGTGCTGGGACAAGAAGGCGGCATCTACTGGATTTTCCGCAAGAAGGATGGAAAGCTGTTGGGGAAATTCAAGACAGAACCCAAACTGACCATGGAAATCCTCACCCCCATGAAAAACGATTCCATCCTGATCTACCGCCGGATCAGCCGGGAGAAAGGCGAAGCCAAACTGTACCGGATGGATCTGTAGGGGAGAAAAGAGGGAAGAGTGTAGAAGATATGGAAAATAGGAACGGATTGAAGAAAGAGAGGTAAATTATGGGACTGATCAAAGCAGGGATGGGCGCTGTAGGCGGCGTGCTGGCCGATCAATGGAAAGAGTTTTTCTACTGCCAGATGGCACCGGACATCCTGATGATGAAAGGCCAGAAACGGACCGGGAGCCGGAGCTCCAACCAGGGCGACGACAACATCATCAGCAACGGATCCCGGATCGCTGTGAACAACGGCCAGTGCATGATGATCGTGGAAAACGGCAAGGTGGTGGATCTGTGTGCAGAACCGGGGGAATACACCTACGACAAAAGCACTGAACCTTCCATCTTCACCGGGGATCTGAAAGACAATGTGAAGGACATCTTCAAACAGCTGGGGAAACGGTTCACCTTCGGCGGGGATACCGGTAAGGATCAGCGGGTATACTATTTCAATACCAAGGAACTGATCGGGAACAAATACGGGACCCCCAGCGAAATCCCCTTCAAGGTGAAGGATGATACCACTGGCCAGGTGCTGACCATCCGGCTCCGGTGCTTCGGAGAATACAGCTACCGGATCACGGACCCCATCCTGTTCTATACCCACGTGGCCGGGAACGATTTCGACGAATACCGCAGGGAAACCCTGGACAGCCAGATGAAAAGCGAACTGCTCATGGCCCTGGCACCGGCTTTTGCCCAGCTCAGCGCTCAGCGGATCGACTACACGGAAATCATGGCCCATACCTTTGAACTGGCGGAAGCCCTCAACGATGTCCTGAGCAAAAAATGGCGGGATCTCCGGGGCATTGAAATCGTTTCCTTCGGGATCAGCAATATCAAAGCCAATGAAGCGGATGAAGAAAAGATCCAGAAGGTCCAGATGGGCATGACCATGGGCAGCGATCCCCGGATAGCCATGGGGGCCGTAGTGGATTCCAGCACCGATTCCATGAGGATAGCGGCAGGAAACCAGAACGCCGGAGCCGCCTTCGGGTTCATGGGCATGAATATGGCAGGGAATGCCGGGGCGAACATGTTCCAGGCCCTGGCAGGCCAGGCGGCGGCCCAGCAGCCGGCCCCACCGCCGGCAGAAGCACCACGTCAGCCCAATGGGTTTGCCCCAGGAGCGGCGGCTCCCAATGGCTGGGACTGCAGCTGCGGCCAGAAGGGCAATACCGGGAAGTTCTGCATGGCCTGCGGCGCCAAAAAGCCGGAACCGGCAGGGACCTGGGACTGCGCCTGCGGCCACAAAGGGAATACCGGGAAGTTCTGTATGGAATGTGGCGCTCCTAAGCCGAAAGCCCAGCCCCAGGGATGGACCTGTCCCGGCTGTGGCACGGTAAACCAGGGGAAATTCTGCATGAACTGCGGAGCCAAAAAACCGGAGGATGCGCCTTTGTACCGCTGTGACAAATGCGGCTGGCAGCCCCCCGATCCCCATCATCCCCCCAAATTCTGCCCTCAGTGCGGAGATCCCTTTGACGACAACGACAAGAGCTGAAACAGGAGGTGAGTGAAAATGACCGATACCTCTGTTGCCTACAAGTGTCCCAACTGCGGCGGGCCCCTGGAATTCCAGCCAGGGGCAAGCCAGGTGGTCTGTCCCTACTGCGATACCAAACTGGACGTGGCCCAGATGGAAGCCCTCTTTGCCCGGCAGCAGGAACGGGCGGCAGCCGCCCAGGAAGCAAAGGAAGAACGCTGGAATACGGAGATGGCCGGCAAGGAATGGAGCACGGAAGAAGCTTCCGTCCTGAAAGCCTTTACCTGTTCCGCCTGCGGTGCGGAAATCGTCTGTGACGAAAACACTCTGGCCACGGAATGCTGCTACTGCGGGAATCCCACCATGATGCCCAACCGTTTCAGCGGCATGCTGAAGCCGGATTACGTGATCCCCTTTACCAAGACCAAGGACGATGCGGTGGCGGCCCTGAAGGAATTCTACAAGGGCAAGCGCCTGCTGCCGGCGGCCTTTACGGCCAACAACCGGGTCCAGGACATCCAGCCCATGTACGTGCCCTTCTGGCTCTTCGATTCCAAAATCCATGCCAGTGCCGACTTCCAGGGGGAAGACGACAATGTAATGGAAACCAGCGATGAGATCATTACGGAAACCCGGGTGTTCCAGTGCATCCGCAGTGGCCGGATGAGTTTCCACAAGATTCCGGTGGACGGGTCCAGCAAAATGGACGATACCTATATGGAAAGCATCGAACCTTTCGATTATTCTAAGATGGTGCCCTTCAGCCCGGCTTATCTCACCGGTTTCCTGGCGGACAAATACGATGTGGATGCGGAAGCTTCCGTGCCCCGGGCTGATGAACGGGTGGAACGGTCCGCCGTAGGGGTGCTGGAAGAAACCGTCAAGGCCAGGGGCCATGACCGGACCATCCTCAAGGACAGCGTGGTCCGGAAGGATGAAGACCAGGTGGCCTATGCCCTGGCTCCGGTGTGGATCCTGACCACCCGGTATCAGGACAAACCCTACACCTTTATGATGAACGGACAGACCGGGAAGATGGTGGGGACACTGCCCTATGACAACCAGAAATCCCTGATGGTCATGGGGGCTGTGGCGGCCATCCTCACACCGGCCCTGTATTTTGTGGCAAAGATGTTCTTGACGTAAGGAGGTCATCATGAAGAAGTACCTGCGCATCCTGGCCCTCCTGGTGTTGCTGGTGGGCATGGCGGTTCCCGGATCGGCAGCCTCTGCCCTGGTATTGGATCAGGCAGATCTCCTGCGGCCCCAGGAAGAGAAAGTCCTCCAGCAGTCCCTGGACCAGGTGAACCAGAAATACCAGGTCCGTCTGGCAGTGGTCACGGTAAAAAACACCGGAAACGTGAAACCCGGAGAGTTCGCCAATGGGATGCTGGACAAGATCAAAGACAGCCGGTTAAAGGGGAATATGGTGCTGCTCCTGTCCATGAAGGATCGGGACTGGTACATTTCCACCGACAACAATATGCGGAAAATGATCACCGACAAAGCCGGTATCAAGGCTCTCAGCGGAAAATTCCTGCCGGCCCTGAAAAAGAACAACTATCCGAAAGCTTTCGGACAGTTTGCCAAAGGGGCGGATGAATTGTTGGCCTACTACCAGAAAGAAGGCAAACCCTACGATCCAGCCAATGCCTTCAACCCCCTGGCTCTGGCCATTGCGGCAGCGGTGTCCCTGGGCATCGGATTCCTGGTGCGCCGGATCCTCATCGGCCAGATGAACAATGTGATGCCGGCTCTGGAAGCCGGGGTCTATCTGGACCGGGACAGCTTCCAGCTGGAAGAAAATGCGGACAACTACCTGTACATGACGGTCCTTCGTAAGCCGAAGAAGAGCCGCGAAAACGCCAAGGCCGACAGTACCGACGAGGATCATGGCGGAGGTGGCGGAAAGTTCTGAAAAGGAGGAGCCATGAAAGGAAAGGATGTCTGGAGTCAGCTGGCTTGTCTGTGTCTCATAGCCTTTCTTACTGGCCTGCCGGTCCTGGCCGGAGCTTCCGGCGGAAAAGAAATCTATGGCCGGAAACTGGACACCCTGTATGATATGATCCAGGGAGGCAGAGGACCTGACTCCTATGGGGAGGAACAGGAAGACCTGGTGGCCGTCTGGGAGGGAATCCGGGAACTTTCCCCGGCCCAGGGGCTGGAACAGGTGAAGTACCAGCTGCTGGACTGCAATGGGGACGGGGAGCCGGAACTGCTGACGGGCCAGAACAACCGGATCACCAACCTGTTCACCCTCCGGGATGGCCGGCTCCACCGGGTGTTCAGCGGGTTGTACCGGAACGCCTGGTATCCTCTGGGAAAGGGACGGTTCCTGAACCAGGGGTCCGGGGGTGTGGGCCTTGCCATACTGGGGGAGTATCATCTGGATGGAGATGGGAATCTGGTGTGTGAAAGCTATTACTTCACCCACTGGGATCCAGCTGTGGAAAAAGTGGAGGTGTACTGGAACACCCTTGGCGTCCCGGACAGGGCCCTGTCGGAGAAACAGCCCATGACACCGGGGCAGTTCCAGCAACTGCAGGCAAACCTGATGGGCAAGGTGGAAAAACTGTCCTGGCAGTCCCTGGCCCGCCGGGGCAAAGGGAGTGTGGAGCTGTCCCTGACCCAGGACAGCGAGTTTGGCGAACCCATGCTGGCGGTGACTCCCAGAGAGAGATTGGAGGATGTGCACCTGCTCACCCTCCAGGTGGCGGAGGTCAGTGACAGCGGTCAGGTGACCTGGCAGGTGGAAACGGATGAACCGTTGGGAAATCTGGAACCGGGCAGCCGGTACAATTATCCCATACATCTGGAAGGGACGGCCCGGGCCACCGGCCTGTCCTATTACGACCGGAAGGGGTATCATCGAAAGATCCTCCAGCTCAGCGGAGAAGACGGCAGCCTGGTGGTGCGGGAGGAACAGGGAGGTGACAGTTGATGAAACGGATCGGTAAATTATGGACGGACCTGATACGGGCTCTGCTGCTGTGTCTGGTCCTGGTTCTGGGGCTGACAGCCGGGGGTTTTGCTGCTCCCCGGAAAACCGTCCTGGTCCACAATGTCAAGGAAATGATGGAGGCCCTGGATGACCATACGGAAGTCATCCTGGCACCGGGCCGCTATAACCTGTCCACCTGGCTGGCCAGCACCGCTGCGGACCAGGTGATCCACAGATTCCCCTGGAATCCCATGAGCCCTCCAGGCCTGTATATGGCCTATGAGGACCTGGAGCTGGCCGGATTCCAGGATCTCACCATCCGGGGCCAGGATACGGAGCAGATCACGGCAGAAATCGTAACAGAGGATCCCTATACTCCGGTGCTGCATTTCCGGAACTGTCAGAACTTCCGGCTGGCCCATCTCCGGGTCGGCCATTCCCTGCAGGCTGGCCGCTGCAGCGGAGCCGTACTGAAACTGGATCTGGTGCAGGACGCAGGGCTGGAAAATCTGGACCTGTACGGGTGCGGGACCTATGGGTACGAAGCCCTGGGCTGCGAAAGCGTTACCCTCCGGGACAGTGTGATCCGCAGCTGCACCTATGGCCTGATCAATGCCATCGAGTGCAGGGATATGAAAATCATCCGGACCCTGTTCAAAGACACCAGCACCAATCTCCCCCTTTTCGCCGTGGGCCAGTCCCGGGTGGAACTGACCGACTGTACCTTCAAGAATGTCCAGGGAAGGATCAATGATATGGACCTGGCAGGAGGAACCGTGAGCCAGATGGTTGAAAGGTAAAGAGAGCCGAAGAAGGGAGGGGGAACAATGGATGGATCCATTAAAAAACGTGCCGCCTGGGGACTGCTCGTTCTGTTGTTGGGAGCAGCTCCGGCTCTGGCCTGTGAACGGGACCTTCCCCACAGACATGAGTGGCCCGGCGGTGTCTCCGAACCCCGGCCCCTGGCCCCCGGTGCTCTTCGGTACCAGCTCCAGATCCTTCTGGCCAACCGGGACCAGTGGGACCGGGTCCCCCAATGGGACGGTCTGGTGAACATCGCCGTGCTGGATATGGACTGGAACGGGCAGCTGGAAATCCTGGTCAATGCCGAAGGAGAGGGCAGGGACCAGGGCTATGAGGTACAGCCAGAGACCGGGAAACTGAAGAAAATCCCCGAACAGCAGTTGTACAGATCCCTGAACAATCTCCTGAGAGCTCCGGCCTGGTTCACCATCATGCCGGAAAAGCGGCAGGACTGGCTGCAAAAAGACCCTGCCCACGTGATCCATATGCTGCGGGACAGCTATGAGAACTATGCGGGGCTCAAAGAAGGGTTTGGTTAAAAATACGCCGTTACGCTGGTCCCCAGGACCCACTCCCGGAAATCCCGGGTGAAGGGTCCTGTTTTTCTGTTCTGGAGCCGGAATCCTTCTATGGCCCAGACCAGTCCGGGAAATACCACATAGTCCATCCGGGCGCCCCAGCCCCGGAACCCCTGGCGCTGGAAGAATCCCGTATCCCCGTCCATGGTGTGGTAGAGGATGCTGGACTGGGGCTGGTCGTAATACCGGAGCCAGGTTTCCCAGGTGCCGCCCTTCCGCTCATCCAGTTCCCCGTAGGTTACGGCGGCCACAAAGCCGGTTTTCCGCTCCCGGTATCCGTCCCGGCCCTGGGAGCCTTTGGACCCCAGCAGTTCCAGGTCGAACAGCCACCGGTCCCGGGGCTGGTATTCCAGCCGGGTGGTCCAGATCTGCTGCCGGTCGAACCCGGTGCCACTGGCCCCTGGTTCCAGTCCCGGCTGCTGGAGGGCCGGCAGGCTGGCAGGCAGGGACTGGCGGGTCCGGAAATCCAGGAAGGCGGACCGGAGGTTCAGCTTTCCCAGCTGCTTTTCTTCCAGGGCAAACCAGCCGGTCTTCCGATGCAGGTTGTCGTTTCCGGTGGTCTGGCCGGCAAACAGGGTGATCCGGCCGCCTGGATCCGTATTCTTCCCAAAGCTGGTACGGATCCCGTCCACCCGTTTGTCGATAACATTCCCGTCCATGAGATACAGGTTGAACCGGCCCAGTTCCCATTTGGTGTGGCGGTTTTCGTGCTGGAGATAGGCCCGGGACAGGGTGGGATGGTGGTCCTGGGTGTGGTCCTTGTCGTTCCGTTTGTCTTCGATCATGAATTTCAACTGGGTATCCTGGCTGGTATGGACCACCGGGAACAGCCGCAGCCGCCGCTGGAGCAGGAACACATCCTGATCCGTCCGGGGCCAGCGGCTTTTTTTCAGGTTGGCGGGGGTCCGGGCGGCAAACCGGCCCTTGCCGTAGAGATACCGGTAGTCCCCGTGGAGTTCCAGCCAGGGGGTGTTCCGCTGTTCCTGTTTTTCCGGAGGATCGGCCTGGGAAGGGTCCACCGGGGCCACTTCGCCCAGAGAAACCGGGAGAGCCAGAAAAAATACGAAAGCAAGCCAGAACGGGAAAGCCATGACAGGCACCTTCTTTCTGCTGTTTCTTTTATCATAACAGATGCATGGGCAGGGAGTAAAGAGCGGCGGGCTGACCAGGTGGGATTTCTGATGCCAAAACCACCTGACCACAGCGGGGCGCCGGGCCTGCGCCCCCTACGGTTGTACCTGACCACTTAACCACTTAATCCCCCTGACTCGCTCCCTACCCACATTCCCCGGGATATGGTATAATAAAATAATTAAAATGAATAAACTTGCGTTTGAGGAGAAGCCTATGAACGACGAAGAAGTAAAACAGCAGGCGCAGTTGGAAAACAGTCCGGACACGGACGATATGGGAGCCATCAAGGTGGCCGACGAAGTCCTGAGCATTGTGGCGGGGCTGGCTGCTTCGGAGGTGAACGGGGTCTACGGCATGAGCGGGGGCATCCGGGAAGGGCTCACGGACATGCTGGGCAAACAGAATTTCTCCAAGGGCATCAAGGTCTATACGGAAGGCCATACGGTGCGGGTGGAGGTCCATGTGATCATTACCTACGGGTTCAACATTCCGGATGTGGCCATCAAGCTCCAGGAAAAGGTCAAGGAAGCCGTGGAGAACATGACTGGCTACGAAGTCACCGGGGTGGACATCCATGTGGAAGGCGTGAAGAAGAAAAAAGAAAAGGCCTTTGCAGAGAAAGACGATACGGATGAACTGATGAAGAAATGGGAGGAAGAACCGGCCGGGAGCCCGGCACTGCCGGAAGGGACTGCCGCCGGGGAAAACCGTCCGGAACCGCCGGAAGAAGGAAAAACGGAATCTGGAACGGGACCTGCCCAGGAACCTGATCCCAGAGGCCAGGAGACTGCGGGGGTGGAACCATGAGCATATTCGATCGGATCATCTTGACCCTGTATACCCTCATCATGGCAGCGGTGGCGGTGCTCATCATCATCGTCAGCATCAATCTGATCCCTGTCCACGACCTGACAGAATTTGCTGCCCGGGTGCCCGGACGCTGGGAATATACCATCGGCGGGGCGGTCATCCTGCTGGTGAGCCTTCGGCTGCTGTTTGCCAGCTGGAGCCGGGGCGGCAGCAACGACCTGACCTTTGAGAATGAGCGGGATGGGAAGATCCATGTGAGCCAGCGGGCCATGGAAGATTACATTTCCGGTTTCACCAATGATGTGTATGGGGTATTCGGCTCCAAATGCCGGGTGAAGCTCTTGAAGGAGAACCAGCTCAGTGTCCGGATCAACGCTTCCATCGAACCGGGGATCAATATCCCAGATACTACCGACGAGGTGAAACGGACGGTGAAAAAAAACATCATGAATGTCATCGGCGTGGATGTAGCCGATGTGGCAGTCTATTTTAAGCATATCAAGGCGAAGGAATAGATGGAGGATGGACCATGTGGCAGGAAATTTTGCGCAAATTGTTTGAAACCAGCCGGTGGCGGATCATTGGCGCCTCGGTGGGCCTGGTAGTGGGCATCCTGTTCCTGATCCTGGGCTTTTTCCGGACGGTGTTCCTGCTGTTCTGTATCGGCCTGGGATTCTATATCGGCTATAAAATGGATGCAGGGGAAGATCTGGTGGATCTGCTGGACAACCTGCTGCCTCCGTATCATAAATAAAGGAGTTCAAGAACCCTATGAGTAGAAGAGAAGCACGTACCATTGCATTGAGAAGCTTGTTTGCCCTGGAATTTTCTCCGGAACAGTCTCCGGAAGGAACCGTCCGAACCATGGCGGAAGAAGAGGATATCCAAGATGCCCGGAAAAAGGACCTGGCATATGCCCTGGATCTGGTGAACGGGGTCCGGGAGCATCTGGCGGAACTGGATGGGGAACTGGACGGCCTGGACGCCAAATGGACCCTCCAGCGGATGAACGGAATCGACCGGAACCTGCTGCGGATCGCCGCCTGGGAAATGTTCTGCAGTCCGGAACCGGTGCCTCCGGCAGTAGCCATCAATGAGGCTGTGGAACTGGGGAAAATCTATGGGGGAGATGATTCTCCCGCTTTTATCAACGGCCTTTTGGGGAGCCTGGTGAAGAAACATGGCCGCTGAAGAAGTGGTGCTGGGGCTGGATACCAGCTGCTATACCACTTCGGCGGCTTTGATGGACCGGGAGGGAAAGCTCCTGGCTGATCAGCGCCGTCTCCTTGTTGTGAAATCGGGACGGCGGGGGCTGGCTCAGTCGGAAATGGTGTTCCAGCATACCCGGAACCTGCCGGATCTGCTGGAAGCTCTGGACCTGTCCGGGGTGCGGGTAAAAGCCATCGGGGTCAGTGCCAAACCACGGCCCCGGGAAGAATCCTACATGCCTGCCTTTTTGGTTGGGCTGGGGATGGCCCGGAGCCTGGGGAAACTGCTGGATGTGCCGGTCCACCGATTCACCCATCAGCATAATCATATGTTTGCCGGTCTTTGGTCCGTGGGGAAAACGGCTCCGGACCGGTTCCTTTTGGTCCATATTTCCGGAGGTACCACGGATCTGCTCCTTTGTGAGCGGCAGCCGGAAGGCACTTTTGCCCTGGAACCCCGGGGTACCAGCATCGATCTCCACGCCGGCCAGTTCATCGACCGGGTGGGAGTGGCCCTGGGTTTGCCGTTTCCGGCAGGGGCTCCCTTGGAAAAACTGGCAGACACCGCTTCGGAAGCCTATCCTCTGAAGGTGTGGAGCCAGGCCGGGGAACTGTCCCTGTCCGGCCCTTGCAGCCAGGCTCTCCGGGCCATTCAGCAGGGAGCGGATCCTGCCGGGCTGGCGCTGGGTGTGGAACGGGCCATCGGCAAAGCCCTGGCGAGGACCATTGGCTGGGTGTGCGAAAAAGAGCACCTTTCCCAAGTACTCCTGGCCGGAGGGGTCAGCGCCAACGGAGAAATCCGCCGGCAGCTGGAAGGCTATCTGGCCCGGCGGCAGATCGGCCTGTGGGCCCCGGATCCCCGGTACAGTGTGGACGGAGCCGTAGGCAATGCCTGGGCAGCGGTGCTCCGGGAAAGGCAGGGAGAACCATGATTGCAGGAAAGATCTACACGGTGTCGGAAGTGACCCGGATCGTCAAAGGGCTGTTCCGGCAGGAACCGGAGTTCGCCAATCTCCAGATCCAGGGAGAAGTGTCCAACTTCCGCCAGTATCCTTCTGGACACTGCTATTTTAACCTGAAGGACGGCAAGACTCTGCTGAAAGCCGTCATGTTCGCCGGAGCAGCCCGGCGCCTGAAACAGCTTCCTAAGAATGGGGACCGGGTGCTAGGGGTGGGCCGGATCGATCTCTATGAACGGGACGGGGTCTACCAGTTCTATGTGGATATGATGATGCCCTTGGGGGCTGGGAACCTGATGATCGCTTATGAACAGCTGAAGGAAAAGCTGGCAGGGGAGGGCCTTTTCGACGAAAGCCGGAAGAAGCCCCTGCCCGCCTATCCCAAAGTGGTGGGTATCGTCACTTCTCCGGCGGGAGCAGCGGTCCGGGACATCATCAACGTGGCCGGGCGAAGGGATCCTTCGGTGAAGCTGCGGCTGTACCCGGTAAAAGTCCAGGGGACGGAAGCTCCAGCGGAAATCGTCCATGGCATCCAGTTCCTCAATCGGCACAGACTGGCGGATATCCTGATCGTAGGCCGGGGCGGCGGATCCATGGAAGATCTCTGGGCCTTCAATGATGAACGGGTGGTCCGGGCCATTGCCGCATCAGAGATCCCGGTGATCTCTGCGGTGGGCCATGAAATCGACTTCACCCTCAGCGATTTTGCGGCGGATCTCCGGGCTCCTACCCCATCAGCAGCAGCAGAACTGGCGGTGCCGGAACGGAGCGGAGACCGGGAAAGCCTGGCCAAGCTGGTCCGGCGCCTGGAACGGACCATGGAGAGCCGACTCATGGACAGCAGCCGGGCCCTGGAGAAACTCCAGGAAGAATGGGTGTTCACCCATCCGGAACGGCTGTGGGAAAACGCCGGCCAGACCCTGGACAGCCTGAGCCAGAAGCTGGAACAGGCAGGCAGCCGTCGTCTGGAGGAACGGCAGCAGAAACTGGACCTCCTGGCAGCCAAGCTGGGAGCCCTGGATCCATTTGCGGTGCTCCAGAGGGGCTATACCATTACAGAAAATGAACAGGGGCAGGCTGTCCGGCAGCTGTCGGACCTGCGCCCTGGTGATACCCTGGTGACCCATTTTGCCCAGGGAGTTGTGGCTTCCCGGGTGAAAACGGTCAAGGAAGGAATAGAATGATGCCCAGAAAAAAAGCAGAAACGGTTTCCTTTGAAGAGGGCCTGAAACGGCTGGAAACCATTGTGGAACAGCTGGAGGGCGGGGATCTTTCCCTGGACCAGACAGTAGCTCTCTATAAAGAAGGCATGGAACTGAGCCGGAACTGTGCGGCCCAGCTGAAGAAAGTCCAGCAGGACGTAAAAAAAATCGTGGAAACCAGCCAGGATGATTTTGCCCTGGCCCTGTTTCCGGAGGAGAAGGAATAATGGAACTGAGAAGTTATTTGCGGAGCCGGGGGGCTTTGGTCAATGGATATCTGCAGGTACGGCTGGGAGTGGGGAGTATTTCCACCGTGGACCAGGCTATGATGTATTCGGTGGCAGCCGGGGGCAAGCGGCTCCGGCCCATCCTGCTCATGGCGGCGGCCGATGCGGTGGGGGCCAACGGGACTGATTTTGTAGCAGTGGCAGCTGGTTTGGAGATGATCCATACCTATTCTTTGATCCATGACGACCTGCCTTCCATGGACAATGACGATTACCGCCGGGGCCGGCTCACCAACCACAAGGTATTCGGGGATGCCATGGCCCTTTTGGCCGGGGATGGCCTGCTGACCCAAGCTTTTGAAGTGATGCTGGAACAGCGGGGTGTGGATCCCCAGGTACTCCTGGATGTGGTCCGTCTGGTGGCCAAGAGTGCCGGACCCACCGGCATGGTGGGCGGCCAGGCTCTGGATATCACTTCGGAAAACCAGCAGCTGACCCTGGAACAGATGAAGAAACTCCACGAAGCCAAGACCGGCGCCATGTTCGTGGCAGCTGTACGAGGCGGGGCTATGCTGGGCGGGGCCGATGCGGACACCCTCCGGACCATGACACATTTTGCCACTCTCTTCGGCCTGGCCTTCCAGATTACCGATGACATCCTGGATGTGGAAGGGGATGCCAAGGTCATGGGCAAACCGGCCCATAGTGACGAAAAACTCCACAAATCCACGTATGTGTCCTTGTTCGGTCTGGAAAAAGCCAAGGAAATGGCAGCCCAGACCCTGAAGGAAGCAGAAGAGACTCTGGCACCTTTGGGTGAAAAGGCGGAACCCCTGATTGCAATCACCCGGTATCTGTACAACCGGAAGAAATGAAACGAACGGGGAGGACGGACTTTTATGAAACTTTTACCAACCATACATGCCCCGTCAGACCTGAAGAAAATCCCCAATGAACAGCTGCCGGAACTCTGCCAGGAAATCCGGGAGGAAATCCTGCAGGTGACCAGTAAGAATGGCGGGCATCTGGCCCCTAATCTGGGGGTGGTGGAACTCACCGTGGCTCTTCACAAAGTGTTTTCCATGCCCCGGGATAAAATCGTCTGGGATGTGGGGCATCAGTCCTATGTCCATAAACTCCTTACCGGCCGGCTGGCCCAGTTCCCCACCTTGCGTCAGTATGGGGGGCTTTGCGGCTTCCCCAAACGGACAGAAAGTGTGTATGACTGCTTCGGGACTGGCCATTCCAGCACCTCCATTTCCGCTGCTTTGGGCATTGCCTGTGCCCGGGATCTGGCAGGGGAGGATTACAACGTGATCGCCGTCATCGGAGACGGAGCCCTCACCGGCGGGGAAGCTATGGAGGGACTGAACAATGCAGGGGACCTGCACAAGAAACTGATCGTGGTCCTCAACGACAATGAAATGTCCATCTCCAAGAATGTAGGAGCCCTTTCGTCCTATTTGACAGAACTCCGGACAGATCCTACGTACTCCCGGGTGAAGACAGAGGTGGAAGGGTTCCTGAAGAGCCTGCCTTCCATCGGCAGCAGCGTGGCCCGGGCAGTGGGACGGCTGAAGGACAGCTTCAAATACTTCTTTGTGCCCGGGATGCTTTTCGAAGATTTCGGTTTCAAGTATCTGGGACCGGTGGACGGCCACGACTTGCCCGCTCTCATGGAAACCTTTGAAAAGGCCAAGCAGTTGAATGAACCAGTCTTCATCCATGTGCTTACCACCAAGGGAAAAGGGTATAAGCCGGCGGAAGAGAGGCCCAATGCCTACCATGGGACAGGACCTTTCGATATCGCCACCGGGAAGAAATCCAGTGATCCCAAGGCTCCGGCCACGTACACCAAAGTATTCAGCGATGCGTTAGTGGAACTGGGAGAGAAGGACCGGAAGGTAGTGGCTATCACAGCGGCTATGCCGGAAGGAACCGGGCTGGATGTGTTCGGCAAATATTACCCGGACCGGTTCTTCGATGTGGGGATCGCGGAACAGCATGCCGTGACCATGGGCGCTGGTCTGGCAGCCAACGGGTACCATCCATTGGTGGCCTTGTATTCCACTTTCAGCCAGCGGGCTTTCGACCAGCTGCTCCATGATGTAGCCATGCAGGACCTGCCCTTTACCCTCTGCCTGGACCGGGCCGGCCTGGTGGGAGACGATGGCAGCACCCATCATGGGGCCTATGACCTTTCTTTCCTGCGGTTGATGCCCAACATGGTGGTCATGGCACCGGGAGACGAGAATGAGCTGCGCCATATGCTGAAGACTTCTCTGGCATACAACGGACCTTCCATGCTCCGGTATCCCCGGGGTTCCGGGCTGGGGGTTCCCTTGGATCCGGAAATCCACACCCTGCCCATCGGGAAGAGCCAGCGCCTCCGGGAGGGGAACCAGATTGATCTGTGGGCTGTGGGGACCATGGTGGATACCGCCTATAAAGTGGCAGATCTCCTGTCAGAGCAGGGCCTTTCTGTCGGGGTGGTCAATGCCCGCTTCATCAAGCCCCTGGACCGGGAAGCCCTGGAAGCGGCCAGCCATCAGGTAAAATTGCTGGTGACCCTGGAGGAAAATGCCCTGGCGGGAGGCTTCGGGGAAGGGGTCTTGGATCTCCTGAACCGGCTCCGCCGTCTCCGAGACTGTCGGGTATTGAACCTGGGCATCCCGGATTTGTACGTGCCCCACGGAAAACGGGACCGGCTGCTCCAGGATCTGAAACTGGATCCGGCAGGAGCTGCCGGGACCATCCTGGAAGCCTGGAAAGAGGAACTATGAAAAAAGAACGGTTGGATGTATTTTTGACAGAACAGGGATTCTTTGAATCCCGGAGCAAAGCCCAGGCGGTAATCATGGCCGGGGAAGTCTTGGTGAATGACCAGAAGATCGACAAGCCCGGCACCATGGTGAAACCCGATGCCAAGATCACCCTCTTGGGGAAAAAGATGCCTTTTGTCAGCCGAGGAGGCTATAAGCTGGATAAATCCCTAAAAGTTTTCCCCATTTCCCTGGAAGGGAAAGTGGTGGCGGACCTGGGAGCTTCTACCGGCGGTTTTACGGATTGTGCCCTCCAGCACGGAGCCAGCAAAGTCTATGCCATCGATGTGGGCTACGGGCAGCTGGCCTGGAAGCTCCGGCAGGATCCCCGGGTGGTGAATATGGAACGGACCAATGTCCGGTTCCTGGAAGCCGATTCCCTGGGGGAATTGGTGGATGTGTTCACCATCGATGTGGCTTTCATTTCTTTGGATAAAGTGCTGCCCAGTGCTTTCAAGATATTGAAGGCTGACGGTTTCGGCATTGCCCTGATCAAACCCCAGTTCGAGGCCGGAAGGGAAAAAGTAGGCAAGAAAGGGGTGGTCCGGGATCCGGAGGTCCATCTGGAAGTCATCGAGAAAGTCATCAGCCAGGCCCGGGAACTAGGGTTCATCCCCCTGGGACTGGATTTTTCACCGATCCGGGGTCCGGAAGGGAATATCGAATATCTGTTTTACATGGGAAAACAGGGAGAGGATGCTGTGAGCCCGGAACGGATCCGGGAAGTGGTCGCCGCATCCCATGAGACCCTGGAGAAATAACAGCATGGAGGGGAATCAGCATGGATAAGGAACTGCGGATCGGGGTGTTTCCCAATCTGCCCAAAGAGAAGGTACGGGCTTGGCTGCCCAAATTGGCGGCATTTTGCCGGGAGCAGGAGATCCCTCTGGCTTTTCCCCAGGAAATCGCTGCCTCTTTCGGGGTCTCTGCCTACAACCAGGAAGATCCTGCCAGCCTCAGCCGACTCTCTCTGGCTTTGACTCTGGGCGGGGATGGAACCATCCTCCGGGCGGCCCGATATGTGACCCCTATGGACATTCCCCTGCTGGGTGTCAATATGGGAAAACTAGGCTTTTTGACAGAGGTAGAGGCCAAAGATCTGTTCCCGACCTTGCTGAAAGTGAAAAACGGGGAATATGCCATGGAAAAACGGAATATGCTCCAGCTGACGGTCTGGCAGGGGGACAGGATGACCTGCAAAGCCCATGCCCTCAATGACATGGTGCTGGAAAGCAGCGACCGCTCCCGCCTTACCCGGCTGAGCCTGAAGATTGCCGGGGAACCTACGGCCAACGCTCCGTCGGATGGACTGATCATCGCGACGGCCACTGGCTCCACGGCCTATTCCCTTTCTGCCGGGGGCCCCGTGGTGCATCCCAGCCTGGAGGTAAGCCTGATCACCCCCATCTGCCCCCATGCCCTCCATGCCCGCCCCCTGGTGATCCCCATGGCGCACCCCATCGAAATCGCTCCCCGTCCTCCCTATGAAACGATCCTGATTTCTGCAGACGGGATGACGGTGAGCCAACTGGCCTGGAACCAGCGGGCCTTGATCGAGAAAAGTCCCAACGATGCCCGGTTCGTGCGCATCAATCCCCTGTCCTACTATACGACCTGGCAGGACAGGATGCTGAAGAATGAAGGTCAGACCATTTTATAGGAGGCTGAGAACAGCATGAAATTATCCAGGCAGGAAGCCATCAAGAATATCATCAAGAACCAGCAGATCGAGACCCAGAGCGATTTGGCCGAAGCGCTGAAAGAAGCGGGCTTCAATGTGACCCAGGCAACCGTTTCCCGTGACATCAAGGAAATGATGCTGATCAAGGTCCCGGATGAGGATGGCCGGTATAAATATTCTTTCCCTTCAGACGACAGCAAGATCTTTACCATGGAGCGGCTGGAAGATACCCTCCGAGGCTATACCTTGACCATCAGTTCTGCTGAGAACCTGATCGTCCTCCACACCCTGCCCGGTACGGCCCAGGCGGTGGCTTATGCCCTGGACCATCTGAACTGGAAGGAATTGCTGGGAACGGTGGGCGGCGACGATACGGTGCTGCTGATCGTGGACAGCAAAGATCATGTGGAGACTGTGAAGAACCGTCTCATGGCCAAGAAAGGACGCTGACATGCTGAATTCCTTGGAAGTGGACAATTTTGCCCTGATCGATCACCTGCGGGTGGATTTTACACCGGGCTTCAATGTGTTCACCGGGGAGACCGGCGCCGGGAAATCCATCCTCATCGATGCCTTCAGCATCGTGCTGGGGAGCCGGGCCAGTGTGGATTACCTGCGGAAAGGGGCGGATGCTTACTGGATCCAGGCTGTATTCGATATCGAAGGGCTGGAGACCGTCCATGACATCCTCCGGGAACTGGATCTGGATCTGGGAGAAGAAACCCTGTTCCTTCGGCGCAAAGTGACGGCGGCTGGGAAAAGCCAGGCCTTTGTGAACGAACGTCAGGTACCGGTCTATGTGCTCAGCCGCCTGGCCAGCCATCTGGTGGATATCCATGGCCAGCACGAAAACCAGACTCTCCTGGCTCCTGGGGCAGCCCTGACCATCCTGGATCATCTGGATCCGGAACTGCCGTCCCTCCTGGAAAAGTACCAGGAGAAATTCGTAGCCTATGACAAGGCCCGGGAAACCGTGAAGAAATGGCTGTTGAAAGATGCTCACCAGACGGAAGACTTGGAACGGCTGGAACAGGAAATCCAGGAAATCGACGAGGCACGGATCCAGCCGGGCGAAGATGGACAGCTCCGGGAAACGGTCCGGAAACTGAGTAACCAGGAGAAGATCCTCCAGGCCGTAGGGGAAGCCCATCACTATCTGGAAGGGGGAGATGACAGCCTGCCTAGTGCCCTAGATGCCATCAATACCGCCCGGTCTGTTTTGGAAGGGGTCTTGGACTATGCGCCTGAACTAAAAGCCTATTCAGATAGTATGGATTCCGCCTGGGAAACCCTGGAAGATGTGCGCCAGTCTCTGGGAGATATCCTGGCAGCAGACCATGAAGACCGGGAAACCTTGGAAGCAGCCCAGGAACGGCTGGATACTCTGTACCGGCTGAAACAGAAATACGGGGGCAGCCTGGAAGAGGTACTGGCCTATCGGTATCGGGCCCAGACAGAATACGAAGGGCTCCTGTCCCTGGAATCCACGCTCAGCCGTCTGCGGAAACAGGAGGCCATCTTGAAGGCGGAGATGCAGACGGAGGCAGATAAATTGACGGCAGCCCGGAAAAAGGCAGCAGTCCGTCTGGTGAGAGAGCTGCTTCCCCATATCCGGGACCTGGCTATGCCAGAGGGCCGGGTGGATCTCCAGTTCACCCGTTTGCCGGAATGTCATGGACGGGGCCAGGACAGTGTCCAGTTCCTTTTTTCTGCCAATGCAGGCATGGACCTGAAGCCTCTGAGCCGGATCGCCTCTGGCGGGGAATTGTCCCGGTTCGCCCTGGCCCTGAAGACGGTCATGATGCAGAAATTCGGGGTGCCCACCATGATCTTCGATGAGATCGATACTGGGGTGGGCGGGGTCACTGCCCAGAAGATGGCGGAAAAGATGGCCCTGATCGCCCGGCAGCGCCAGGTACTCTGCATCACCCATCTGGCCCAGATCGCCTGTTTTGCAGACCATCAGCTGTACATCCACAAAAGTGCCGACAAAGGCAGTACCGTCAGCCAGGTGGATGTGCTGGATGAAGAGGGGCGGATCCAGGAAATCATGCGTATGACCGGCGGCACCAATACCTCCCGCTCCGCCCGGGAAAATGCCAGGGAACTCCTGGCCATGGCCGCCAAATTCAAAGAGATGAAGGAGTCTTGTGTCCATGAAAACCATGCATGACAAACAGTTGGATGAACAGCAGCTGTCCAGCAGGACGGCATTTGAAGGACGGCTGCTCCATTTATTCGTAGATCGAGTCGAACTGCCTAATGGCCATGAATCCACCCGGGAATATATCCTGCACCAGGGAGCGGTGGGGATCCTGCCGGTGAAGGAAGATGGGAGCCTGGTCTTTGTGAAACAGTACCGGTATCCGGTCCATTCGGTGATCTATGAGATCCCGGCGGGGAAACTGGAAAAAGGGGAAGAGATCCTGCCCAGTGCCAAACGGGAACTATCTGAAGAGACGGGGCTGACGGCAGACCGCTGGACCAAACTGACCTCCACTGTGACGACACCGGGATTCACCAACGAGACTATCCACCTTTTCCTGGCGGAAGGGCTGCAGCAGGGGAAAATGCATCCGGACCCGGATGAATTCCTGGAAGTGGTATCGATTCCCGAGGACAAAGTGAAGCAAATGGTCCTTACAGAGGATATTTTTGATGCCAAAACTCTTGCAGCGCTTCTTCTATACTTCCTCAAAAAGGAATCCTGTTAAAAAACAGGTAAAAACTTTGTGAAAATAAAAAAATCTGTAACAAAACTTTAAAAGTATGTTATAATATCCATAAATTGAATTTTGGAAACGTTCTTCTCTTAACAGGTGTAATTGAAAGACAACGGAATGAACATTTTCCAAATTTCATACAATAAGATGAGGGGGAACGAACATGGATGTACTAAAGGTTTCGACAAAATCCAATCCGAATTCTGTAGCAGGTGCGTTAGCAGGAGTATTGAGAGAAAACGGCAAAGCCGAGATCCAAGCCATTGGAGCCGGTGCCTTGAACCAGGCTGTCAAGGCCATCGCCATTGCCCGCGGGTTTGTGGCTCCCCATGGGATGGATCTGGTTTGTGTCCCCGCATTCATCGACATCAACATCGATGGGGAAGAACGGACCGCCATCAAATTATTGGTAGAACCTCGCTGAGGAATAAAAAAACTGCTGCGTTTACGCAGCAGTTTTTTTATTCCTCTTCTTTTTCCTTTGCTTCTTTGATCTTGGCCATGATCCCGTCCCACTGTGCTGTGATGGCCTGCGCCATCAGCCGTTTTCCCCGGAAGTTCAGGTGGAGGCCGTCCAGGGCATACCGGGTGGGAAGATCCCTGGTTTCGTCGAACTGGGTCCCCAAATCGATGTACCAAGGCAGGCTGCGGATCCAACGGTTCACTTTGGCCATTTCTTCCCGCCAGCCTTCTGCCGTGGGTTCGTCAAAAGCTAGCTTGATGTTGGCCGGGTTCACTGGAGGCAGGGTCATGAAAATCGGAGTGATGCCATTGTTTTCACATTTGTCCTGGATGCCCTTCAGATCGCCGATGACGCTCTCTCCGCTGATCCAGCCCCGCAGGCTGTTGCTGCCGGTCATGATGATGAGATACCGAGGATGGAAGGGCAGCACATCCCGGTCGAACCGCTCCAGAGTGGCTTCACTGGTATCTCCGCTCTGGGACAGATTGATGCTGTCGAAGGGCAGGTAATACTGGTAGCTGTAGGCAAAATCACTGGGAGAATAGGAAAGGTCTCCGCCGCCATGGGAAATGCTGTCTCCCAGGGTCCCGACTTCATAGCCGGCTTCCGGATTGACGGTCATGGGCTGAGGCGGGCAGAATTGGCCCACGGGAGCGCCTTTGTCATCTAAGCCCCGGACCCGCCAGTACATGGTGTAGGGAGCATAGTGGGAGACATCATCATACCAGTCGAAACCCGTGGAGCGGCCCCGTTCCAGGAGCTGGCTGTCGGAGGCTTCCCGGGCGGGAGAGACTGCATCAGTGTTCAGCACTTCCACTTCATAGTTCCGGATCCCGTGGAGGGGAATCCAGTTGTAGACAGGATACAGGAGCGTGGTGCCGTTGCCGCTGTTGAACCGGCTGAGGGGCACGGGGAACAGGGCTTCTCTTTTTTGGGGAGACACATACACATTTTCCAGGGAGGAGGGCTCTGAAAGGGGCGTATCATCCAGATTGAAGGATTGGACCCGGATCTTTACATTGCCATGGGTCCCCTGGGGGAGGGACAGGCTGCAGCCTGCTACATAGGTCCGCTCTTCTGGCAAGGCAGAGCCATCGGGGAGCCAGACCTGGATCCGGTAATAGACCGTTCCCAGGATGGGCTTCCAGCGCAGGGTGGGATGGAGTGAAGCCGGGCGGTCCTGGGTGAAATGGGTGGTGAACTGGGGAATGGGTTTCCGGCGCAGGACCGGGGCCTTCCGGACGGCGGACCGGACCGCTGGACGGTGGGCCGGAGGCAGCACAGGAGCCGCCCAAGCTGTCCCGGTGCACAGACCGGCGCCCAGCAGCAGAACAGCGAGAGAACGATACAATGGAGGGATGATAGGAAACATGCGGGATACCTTCTCTTTCAGATTGTTGGATTCTTACTGTATTGTACCACAAAAGCTCTTTGCAATTCTGTGAAAACCTGTTATGCTGTGGACGGGAGGTGTGTACATGTATATAACCCATATGCGTATCCAGAATTATCGGAATTTCAAAGATATCACCATGGCCTTCCATCCTCTGGCCAATTACCTGGTAGGGGAAAATGATATCGGCAAAAGCGGCTTCCTGCGGCTCCTTTCCTATATGGCCAGTGCCTGGACCCTTCCTGAGATCGACTATCATGATCCCAAACAGCCCATCCGGATCACCCTGGCCCTCCATCTCCTGGAAGGGGAGGAAGAATATTTTGCCGATGCTCCAGCAGATCATCTCCAGGAGATCCGGGTACGTCTGGAAATGAAGGTGACGGACATCTGTCCCCATCTCTACAATGCAGATACCAATGAAGAACTCCCTCTGGAATACATCCGCCGGCTGCGGTACGTCAGCTATTCTGCCATCAGCCGGGATGATCAGTCCGTGCGGCCCCAGGTCTATCGGGCTCTGGAAAAATCCCTCTCCCAGTGGGAAGCCAGCCACTGCAGCACGGTTCCGCCGGAGGAACAGCGATACATCCAGCACGAAGTCAATGTAGGATATTACGATTCTTCCTATTATGAATGTATCTTCTATCTGTCCCGGATCCTGTGCCGCAGCAACCGGCATCGGGCGGACAATCTGAAATTCGTCTCCCTGGCAGCCCTGCGGGTGATCACCCAGGTCTATCTGATGGCCCACAGTCTGGTGGTGCCGTTGGAACATAATATTATCACAGATGGCCGAGGCCGGCGGTTCCTGCCTCTGATCATCTCCATCGACGAACCGGAGATCCATCTCCACCCGTACATGCAGCGTTCCATCCTCCAATACTACCAGCAGCTGCTCCATAATGAAGATCCCCAGTTCTGTGCCCTGCTGAAGGACCTGTTCGGCCTGGACGGGCTCCGTGGGCAGCTGTTCGTGGTCACCCATTCCACAGACTCCCTGATCGATGACTACCGGAACATCCTCCGGCTGTACCGGGATCCTAAGGGATCGGTCAAAGCGGCCTGCGGATCTAGTTTCCACGTAGGCCGGGAAATCGAGAAGCATTTGATCATGCATTTCCCGGAAGTGAAGGAAGCCCTTTACGCCCGGAGCGTGATCTTGGTAGAAGGGGAAACGGAATATGGCTGTTTCCAGCTTTTCGGAAAGACGGTGGGCATCCCTTTTGACTATTATGGCATCTGTCTCATCAACGCCCGGGGAGAGAGTTCCATTGCCAAGATCAAGAAACTGCTGGAATATTTCAAGATCCCGGTGGTGGCTTTGTATGATGCGGATGTAAAAGAAGCCCATCTGAAAGAGCATGGGGTCTATTTCACCGATGGGGTCTGTTTTGAAATGGATCTGGCCCGGACCATGCTGCAGCAGGGAAAACGGGCCGCCTTGGACCGGATCATCCATGGGGTCTATGGATCAGCCGGACGGACCAGCTACGATATGCTGAAAAAAGCCTGCCACAAGCTCCAGCTGGATCCCCAGGATTTCCCGCCAGGGCCTCTGTATAAGGCAAAGCCTCACAAGGGGTCGGTCTGGGTCTATTATTTTGCCTGGCTCTACAGCAATAAAGGGGTGATCCTGGGCCGGCTGATCGGACAGGCACTGCAGCCGGGAGAAGTGCCTCCCGCCTTTGTCCGTGTGATCCAGGCCGCAGGCAAACTGGCGACCATCAGGCAGGGATGAAAAGGGGGTGTGAAAAAATGAAGAATCATTTTTTTCACACCCCCTCGTTTTTATGCCCTTTCCTTTTTCGCCAGTTCCGGCAGGATGAATCCGATGCCAATCAGGACCAGTGGCGTCAGGATGTTCATGGCGAACTGGAAGTACCAGGTGTCCGTACCGCTCTGGACCCCCCGGGGGAACATCCCCATGATGCAGGCAAAAGCGGTGAAGGCGAAGCACCAGAACCCGGCCAGCATGCCCAGCCCCCGGTTCTTAACGAACTGGTATTCCGGCACATACTTGTCTGCCTGTTTCTTCAGCATCATGTAGGCGAAGAACACCCACAGGTACCGGAGCGGCATGCACACCGCGTTCAGACGGATCAGCCAGTTGTACAGGCTGGTCATGTCTCCGATCCCCAGAGCCGGGACGATCAGCAGGATGGAGACCAGCACGGCGGTCAATTTGTAACCGGTGACCGGCACGCCCTTGGCATTCATTTTGGTGAACACTTTGGGAACGAACTGGGGATCCACGTCCGCCAGCAGGATCTTGATGGGAGCGTCGATGGAAATGGCCAGGGTGGCCGCCTGTCCCAGGGTATTGCAGATGGCGTAGATGATCACGAAGGTCTGGCCGATGCCGTAGTATTCACCCAGCTTGGAGAAGCTGTAGTAGGCCCCGTTCATCATCAGGTCCTTGGGGATGTTGGTAGGGTCGAACATCAGTCCCATGGCAAAGGTCCCCAACAGGGCGGTGACCGCCACCATGGTGGCCATGAAGATCATGGATCTGGGGTATTCTGAAGAAGGCTTCTGCAGGTTGTTCACGTAGGGGCTCAGCCGTTCGCAGCCGCCTACGGCGAAGACCAGGATGCCCAGGGTGGTCATGTAGTCGAAATCGAAGGTGGGCATCAGGGTATCCCAGTTGAGGCTGTAGGTGAAGGTCTTGGCAGTGGTCAGGTGAGGAGCTGCCAGGGCCAGCAGGATATACAGGATGCTCATGACGAACATGAAGCTCCCGGCCAGGGCCCCGATCCGTTTCAGGGCATTGACTCCTTTGGAGGCGTACCATAGGAAGAAAAAGAAAATCACAAGAGCAATGGACTGGAGGACAAGAGGAGAGATCATCTTGGTCAGGCTCCCGTTCTGGAATACGGCCCAGCCGAAAGCGATGAGCATGTTCTGGGGCTTCTGGGCCAAATAGGGCATGTGGACGATCCAGTAGGTCCAGCCGGCGAAATAGGCCAGTTTGGCTCCGGAGGTGGAGCGGATCCAGGAGGAGACGCCGCCTTTGCTGTCTTTAAAGGTGGAGCCCATCTCACCTACCATGAGTACGTAGGGGATGAAATAGAGGGAGAACATCAGGATCCAGGAGACTACGGCCTTGAGACCCTGGTTGGCATAGCCGTTGACGATGTTCCCGAACCCCCATACGGAGGTGAAGGTCATCAGTCCCAACGCCTGCCAGGTGAGTACTTTGTTGCTGCCATTTTGTGTTTTTTCTTGGTTGTCCATTGATTGGAATGCCTCCTTTTGCTATGATAGGGACATTATACCATGTACCGATCTTAGTTGGCTAGTTAAATAAAACAATTTTTGAATAATTTTGTATCTTATGATACAATGGCCCCAGGAGGTGTCACCATGAATCAAACCACGAAAGAATTACTGAACCTGATCCACAAGAGCACGTCCCCGTACCATACGGTGGCGGCTAGCCGTGACTTGCTGCTGGCCAACGGCTTTGCTGAACTGTCCCTGGGAGAGGATTGGACCCTGAACCCGGACAGCAAATATTTTGTCACCTGCTTCGATTCATCCCTGTTTGCCTTCCGCACCGGCAAGGCGGGATCCCGGGGACTGAAGATCGCAGCCGCCCATACGGATTTTCCCTGCTTCCGGCTGAAACCGGCGGCCGAAGTCAACACCCAGGGCTACGGCACCCTAAACGTGGAAGGATATGGCGGCATGATCGTGTCTACCTGGATGGATCGCCCCCTGTCCCTGGCCGGGAAGATCGTTACCCGGACTGAGGATCCTTTCCGACCTGAGACTCACTTGGTGGATTTCAAACGGCCTCTCATGAGCATGTCCAGCCTGGCCATCCACATGAACCGGGAAGTGAATGACGGGTATAAATGGAATAAACAGAAAGATGTGCTGCCGCTGGCCACCATGCTGGGAGAAGACCCGGCGGACAAGCACTTCTTCACCAACTTCCTGGCCAAAGAGCTCCAGGTGGAACCGGAAGACATCCTGTCCTTTGAACTGTCCGCCTATCCGGTGGAAGAAGGTTGCACCTTCGGGCTGCAGGACGAATTCATCTCCTCCGGCCGGCTGGACAACCTGACTTCCTGCATGGGCTGCCTGAAGGGTATCATCAACGGCAAGGGCACGGAAGGCCTCCATGTGGCCTGCCTGTTCGACAATGAGGAAGTGGGCAGCAATACCAAACAGGGAGCGGATTCCCTGGTGCTGAACAACCTGCTCCACCGGATCTATGCCAAACTGGGGCTGACGGAAGAAGCCCTGTACCAAGATATGGCCAATGGCTTCATGCTCAGCGTGGACGTGGCCCATGCCCTCCATCCCAATTACACGGACAAATGCGACATCACCAACAAGCCTCTCCTGGGCAAAGGGGTGGTGCTGAAACAGGCCTGCAGCCAGTCCTATGCCGGGGATGCGGAAGCGGTGGCCATTGTGAAGGGCCTCTGTGCCGCCAATGAGATTCCCTGCCAGCTGTTCGTGAACCGCAGCGACATCAAGGGCGGATCCACCCTGGGGTCCATGGCCTCGGCCCTGACTCCCATCCGGACCATGGATATCGGCGTGGCCCTTTTGGCCATGCATAGCGCCCGGGAAACCATGGGCGCTGCCGACCAAAAGGCATTGGAAGATCTGATCACCGTGTTCTTTGGATAAGCAGCAAAAAGAAAAGAGGCTGTTGCATGCGCAACAGCCTGTCATACGTCATACGCCGATGGAAGGCAGCCGGGTTGCGGCTGCCTTTCATTGTATGATGCTGGCTCGGACGCGCTTTTAGCTTGTCCCTGCTTCTCTAGAAAAACTCTAGACAAGCAACGGATTAAAAGAAAAGCATAGTCCTATTTTTTATTCGAAAGAACTCGTCAGCCACGGGTTCTTTCCATCGGCCAGTGACCAGTGACATGAGACCAGTGACCGGGGGTGTGAAAAAATTCACACCCCCTTCTCTTTCAAGATCACATCGTATGCTTTGGCCACATTTTCCCGGATGGCCGCTGCGCATTGGGCGAACTGCTGTTGTTCTTCCGGGGTCAGGGGCAAGTCCAGGACTTTTTCCACCCCTTCCTTGCCGATCACGGCCGGCACACCGATGAACAGGTCCTGCTGGCCATATTCCCCGTCCAGTTCTACTGAACAGGGGAGCACCCGTTTTTCATCCCGGAGGATGGTCCGTATCAGAGTGGCCGCTGCCACCGCTATCCCATACTCCGTACACCATTTGCCGGAAACCGTGACCCAGCCCCCCTTGATGGTCTGCTCCTGGATCTTGGAACGGTCAAAGGGCCGTCCGCTTTCCTTTTCGTACTGGTCCACAGTCATGCCAGAGAAACGGATCAGGGACCAGGGAACGAACTGGGCATTGCCATGCTGGCCGATCATAAAAGCGTTGAAGCTGCGGCTGTCAAGACCGGTGGCATCGCTGAGGGCGTGGCAGAGCCGTGCCGAATCCAGCAGGGTACCCGTGCCCATTACCTGGGACCGGGGAAGGCCGGACAGGCTGGCAATCTCGCAGGTGATCAGATCACAGGGATTGGTGATGTTGACGAAGATCCCGTTGAAGCCAGAATCCATGATCTTCGGGATGAAGTCGGATACCTGGATCACGCTGTTCTTCAGTTCGTCATCCCGGTTGAAATTCCGGCAGAGGGAAATGTCTCCTACCGCATTGACGATGATCTCACAGTCTTTCAGGCCGGCATAATCAGAAGAGCGGTAAACCACCCGATTGGGCATGAAAGGGACGGCATCATTCAAATCATTGCATTCACTGGCGACTTTCTTTTCATCGCTATCACAGAGCAGGATCTCGTCTGCCACGCCCATCATCCCCAGGGAATAAGCCACATGGGCCCTACATGGCCGACTCCGACGATGCCTACGGTCCGTCTTTCAATCATTCCAGAACCTCCTTACTCAAATTGGAACAAATTTCTTTCTTTTCTTATCATTGTAACATGCTTTTGTTTACGCTGGAAGTTCAGCCGAGAATGTATACAGGATACTGAAAATACTGTGCTATCAGCCATTATCCTATTTCTTCAAAATCTCTGTCAGTGCCAGGCTGGCTTTCTTGTAGATCAGGTAGGTGATCCAGGATACGACCCCGTACTTCAGCAGATTGAAGGGCAGCACTGTCAGCAGCAGGAAATCCGTCAGGCTGTGGACCAGGGGATTGGCGGCACTGGCCATCTTCAAGATGGTGGCCAGAGGGATCTTGTACAGCTTTACATACAGGGGAATGGCCAAAAACCGGTTGGCCGCTACCGCAAAGACGCTGGCCGCCAAACTCCCAAGCACCAGGGCGTTTAAGGCGCCTTTCCGGGTCCGGTGCCAGTGGTAGGATACCGTGCAGGGCAGCACATAGGCCAGGGCGCACAGCAGGTTCATCCCTTCCCCCACGAAGGCGGAAGAGCTGCCGACCAGGACCAGTTTGATCAGGATCTTCAGCAGCTCTGTCAAGGCGCCAGCTGCAGGGCCGAGGAAGAAACCAGCAAACAGCGCCGGCAGGTCAGAGATCTCGAACTTCATATAGGCTGGAGCAAAAGGCAGGGGAAATTCAAAGGCCATCAAAAGAGAAGACAAAGCCCCTAGGACGGCGATGAACACCATCGCCCGGGGCGAGAGAGTACGGTTCATGGGAAAACTCCTTTCCGATAAAACACTGTCAGTGTAGCAAAAGCAGGGGTGGATGTCAACGAATGGACAAGATAGGACCCAAAGGGGAGCGGACAGGACTGTCTGAATGGCAGACAGCGGACTCTGTCCCTCCTGAGCCTAGATTTCCCTACAAATTCCTTTTTCTATTTGATATAATAAATGGTCACAACTTTTATCATTCTGGCCTTCACTGGCTGTCTTATTTTTGGAAAGGATGATTGCCATGTCCAAACAACTGATCATCAATGCCGATGATTTCGGACGGCATCCTCTGATCGACCGGGCTGTGGCCCAGGGCGTGGAACAGGGCCTGATCCGGTCCGCTACGGTCATGGTCACCGGTTCCGCATTTGCTGATGCAATAGCTTTGGCCCGCCGGATGCCAGGATTGGGGATGGGGATCCATTTCACCCTGGTCAATGCCAAACCGGTACTGCCTCCATCCGAGATCCCTTCCCTGGTGGATCCACGGACAGGGGAGCTGGTTCCGGATCATGGGGCCTTCGTCAAACGTTTCCTCCAGGGGAAGATCCGGCTCCAGGATGTCCGGCGGGAATGTACAGCGCAATTGGACCGTTTCCTGGATACGGGACTGGTGCCTACCCACGCGGACAGTCACCAGCATATGCATGTGCTGCCCGGGATCATCGACGTGATCCTGGACCTCTGCCTGGATCATGGCATCCCGGCCCTCCGGATCCCGGCCATCCAGGTGAGCCTGGGAGCGACTCGGGTGTCTAACCTGGGAGAACAGGTGGGACGGATGGGACTCCATGTGCTGGCAGAACGGGCCCGGAAGAAGGCCCAGGCTGCAGGTATCCGTACCTCGGACCGTTTCGGAGGCATTGTAGCGGGAGAAGCCGTGGACAAAAATGCCCTGCGGACCATCCTGCTGAACTTGAAGGACGGCACCACGGAAGTGATGCTCCACCCGGGTACCAGCAATGAGATCCTGATCCCTGCCACCCAATGGGACCATGATTTCGAGGCCGAACTGGCTGCAGCCACGGATCCAGATATCCTGGAGTTTGTCCGGGATCAGGGCATCCAAATTGGTAACTTCAGGGATCTGTGAAGAAAACGGGAAGAGAAAGGAATCTGTCATGATCTATACCATTACCTTCAATCCTTCATTGGATTATGTTGTGACCCTGCCCCAGCTCCAGGCGGGAGCCATCAATCGGACCCGGGAAGAAGAGATTTTCCCCGGGGGCAAGGGCATCAACGTATCCTGGGTGCTCCAGAACCTGGGAGTCCCTACCCGGATCCTGGGCTTCAAGGCTGGCTTCACTGGGGACGAGATCCAGCGCCTGGTAGAGGAACAGGGGATCCCCTGCAGCTTTTTGGCCATAGAAAAAGGATTTTCCCGGATCAACGTGAAGATCCGGGCAGAAGAAGAGACGGCCCTGAACGGTAAAGGACCGGAAGTCACTGCCAGGGACCTGGACCGGCTCCGGTCCCAGCTGGAAGGGCTCACCGATGGGGATATGCTGGTGCTATCCGGCAGCGGCCCCAGTGGCTGCGCTCCTTCTCTTTATGGAGAGCTGGCAGCTGCCATGACCCAGCGGGACATCCCCTGTGTGGTGGATGCCACTGGGAAACTCCTGGGCGAGGCACTGGGGGCCCATCCCTTCCTGGTGAAACCAAATGGGGAGGAACTGGAAGAACTGCTGGGGCGGGAACTGCCTACCGAAGAAGATCTGGTCCAGGGCGCCAGGGAACTTCAGCAGCAGGGAGCCCGGAATGTATTGATCAGCTTGGGGGGCCAGGGGGCCCTGCTGGTGGACGAGAACGGAAAGACCAGCCGCCGCCAGGCACCCCAAGGGACCATGGTGAACACGGTGGGCGCGGGGGACAGCATGGTGGCCGGATTCCTGGCCGGCTATCTCCAGCATAAGGACTATGGAGAGGCCCTCCACTGGGGGATCTGTGCCGGCAGCGCAACAGCCTTCACCATGCATCTGGCTGAGAGAGAATCTATTGAAGAATTGATAAAGGGGAAATGACATGCAGATCACAGATCTTTTGAAACGGGAAAGCGTGGAGCTGTTCGCTTCCGCAGCTAACAAACAGGAAGCACTGGAGAAACTGATCCAGCTCATGGTGAAACAGGGGAACATCGCGGACCCGGAAGAATACCGGAAAAAGGTCTTTGCTCGGGAAGAAGAGGGCAGCACCGGAGTGGGGGAAGGGGTGGCCATCCCCCATGCCAAGACATCTGCCGTGACCCGGCCGGGCCTGGCCTTCATGCGGTGTGCCGACGGGGTGGAATTCGATTCTTTGGACGGCCAGCCGGCCAAGCTGTTCTTCCTGATCGCTGCTCCGGATACCCAGGACAATGTGCATCTGGATGTGCTCAGCCGTTTGTCCACCCTGCTCATGGACCCGGACTTCATCGACGGGATCATGGCGGTGGACAGTGTGGATGGTTTGTATGATCTGATCGGGAAGGCGGAAAGGGAGAAGTTCCCGGAAGAAACCGGGGAGGGACAGCCGGCACAAGAAACGGCTGCAGCAGAAGGAGAACCTCCTAAAGGATATCAGGTGCTGGCCGTCACTGCCTGTCCCACCGGGATCGCCCATACCTACATGGCAGCCGAGAGCCTGGAACAGCATGCCGCCAAACGGGGAATCTCCATCAAAGTAGAAACCAACGGCCAGAGCGGGGTCAAGAATGCCCTGACCGCCGAAGATATCGCTGGTGCCACGGGGATCATCGTGGCAGCGGACAAATACGTGCCCATGGATCGGTTCAAGGGCAAACCCGTAGTCATCGTGAAAGTGGCGGATGGCATCAATAAGGCGGATGCCCTGCTGGATGAAGCCCTGAGCGGCCAGGCTCCCCTCTATCCGGGAGAAAGGGATGCCGCCCCAGCAGGAGGCGATAGGGCAGAAGAGAGCCAGGCCCGGAAAGCCTATAAGCACCTGATGAACGGGGTGTCCCATATGCTGCCCTTCGTCATCGGGGGCGGGCTCCTGATCGCCCTGGCCTTCCTGTCCGATATGGGAGCGGCTGGGACAGCCCAATTCGGTTCCAGTACACCTCTGGCTGCTTTCTTCAAGAATGTGGGCGGGATGGCTTTCAGCTTCATGATGCCCATGCTGGCCGGCTTCATCGCTGCCAGCATCGCGGACCGTCCAGGCCTTTTGGTAGGCTTTTTGGCAGGGGCCATGGCAGCCAACGGAGGCAGCGGCTTCTTTGGAGCCCTGGCAGGGGGCTTTGTAGGCGGTTACCTGATCTTGGCCCTGAAACGGTGCCTGTCTTTCCTGCCGGAATCCCTGGAAAACCTGAAACCCATCCTGCTCTACCCGGTCCTGGGGCTGATGATCATGGGAGCCCTGATGGTTTTTTTCATCAACCCGGTGATGGGAGCCGTGAACCATTGGGTCAACGGTAGCCTGACGGCTATGAGCGGCGGGAGCAAAGTGCTGCTGGGGCTGGTGCTGGGTGGTATGATGAGCATCGATTTCGGGGGCCCCCTCAACAAGGCGGCCTACGTGTTCGGGACTGCCTCTTTGGCCGGAGCTGACGGCCAGGCTGTTTCTTCCCCCTTCATGGCTTCTGTGATGATCGGAGGCATGGTGCCGCCTCTGGCCCTTGCCGTGGCTTGCCGGCTCTTCCCGAAGAAGTTTACGGTCCAGCAGCGGAGCTCTTCCCTGACCAATTTCATCATGGGCCTCAGCTTCATCACAGAAGGGGCCATCCCCTTTGCGGCGGAAGATCCCTCCCGAGTGATTCCGGCCTGTGCCATCGGAGCAGCTGTGGCCGGCGCCCTTTCCATGGTGTTCGGCTGCACCATCCCGGCACCCCATGGAGGCATCTTCGTCCTGGGTGTGGTGCACAACTGGCCCATGTACCTCCTGTCCCTGGCTGCGGGGACGGCAGTAGGAGCCGTGCTGCTGGGACTGCTGAAGAAAGACCGGTAGGGATTGGCGTTTTCCGGCCCTGTCTTTTTATGGTATAATGAAAAATAAGTTACAACTATAAGGAGGAATTTCCATGATTCAATTTACGTATACGATCCAAGATCCTCAGGGGATCCACGCCCGTCCTGCCGGCATGCTGGTGAAGGAAGCAGCTAAATTCCAGTCCAAATGCAGCGTGGCCGGAAATGGCAAGACTGGTGATCTGAAACGGATCTTCTCTCTCATGGGCATGGGCATCAAAGCCGGCATGGAACTCACGGTGTCCGTGGAAGGCCCCGATGAAAAAGAAGCGGCGGCTGCCCTGGAAGCCTTCCTGAAAGCCAATCTGTAAAAGGGGGATATCCATGAAGTTCGTGGAAGGAAAAGGGGCTTCCGCCGGTGTGGCAGCTGGCCCCATCCTGGTGAAACCAGCTGGACGGAAAACGGAACTCCAGCTGGACACCTGCCTGGATCCCCAGCAGGAGCTGAAACGGTTCCAGATTGCCCAGCAGCAGGTCCTCCAGATCCTGGAGAACCTGAAGGAAAAAGCCCGGGAACAAGTAGGAGAAGAGGAAGCCGGGATCTTTGAAGTCCACCAGCTGATGGTCCAGGATCCGGATCTGTGCGAAGCCATCGAAGGATTGATTCAGGGAGAGCATTTCACAGCGGAAGCTGCTGTCCGGGAAGCAGGGAGCCAGTTCGCAGCCATGCTGGAAGCCATGGACGATGAATATATGCAGGCCCGGGGGGCCGATGTGCGGGCCATCTGCGGCCAGCTGGAAGAGGCCTTGTCTGCCGAGGGACGGAACTGGACGGAACTTTTGACCCGGCCTTCCATCATCTGTGCCGATGATCTGACCCCCAGTGAAACCCTGCAGCTGGATAAATCCCTGATCCTGGGCTTTGTGACCAGCGGCGGCAGTGCCAATTCCCATATGGCCATCCTGGCCCGGACCATGAAGATCCCGGCGGTGGTCCATACGGAAAAAGTGCTGTCAGAGGATTGGAACGGGACCCTGGGAGCCATCGATGGAGGCGCCGGCGTCTTTTATCTGGATCCGGAACCCCAGGTGCTGGAAGCCCTGAAGGAAAAACAGCAGCAGCACCGGGCGGCAGAAGACGCCCTGGAACAGTATCGGGGAAAGCCCACCTGTACAGCTGACGGCCGGACCATCGCTCTTTATGGGAATATCGGCCAGCCGGAAGATGTGGATCTGGTCCTCCAGAACGATGGGGAAGGGATCGGCCTCTTCCGCAGTGAATTCCTGTATCTGGGCCGGGAAGATTATCCCACGGAAGAAGAACTGTTCGAAGCCTATTGCACTGCGGCCCAGGAATTAGAGGGCCGGAAGCTGATCATCCGGACCCTGGATATCGGGGCGGACAAAAAGGTGGAGTATTTCCATCTGCCGGAAGAAGAGAACCCGGCATTGGGCTTCCGGGCCATCCGGATCTGCCTGAAGCGTCCGGAGATCTTCTATACCCAGCTGCGGGCCATCCTGCGGGCTTCCGCTTACGGAGAAGTAGCGGTGATGTTCCCCATGATCATCTCAGCAGAAGAAGTCCGGGCGGCGAAGAAGCTGCTGGAAGCAGCCAAAGCCCGGCTCCGGGAAGAAGGGATCCCCTTCGATGAGGAACTGGAAGTGGGGATCATGGTAGAAACTCCAGCGGCGGCCCTGATCAGTGATGAACTGGCCCAGGAAGTGGATTTCTTCAGCATCGGGACCAACGACCTGGTCCAGTATACCCTGGCGGTGGACCGGCAGAATGCCAGCCTGGAAGATTTGGGACAGGCCAGCCACAAGGCTGTGTTGCGTCTGATCCGGCTGACCATCGAAAATGGCCACGCAGCAGGCTGCTGGGTGGGCATCTGTGGGGAAGCGGCAGCGGATCCGACCCTGATCCCCAGCTTTGTGGCCATGGGGGTGGATGAGCTGAGCATGGCACCGGGGAAGATCCTGGCAGCCAGGAAGCTGATCAGTACCCTGAGATCCCGTTGAGAAAGGAGGCGCAGGCCATTTGATCGATCTGGATCTGCAGCAGGCGGTGGAGAAGGCCATCGCCCTCCAGCCGGAGAAACGGGTCCTGCCGTTCCTGTACCGGGACCAGGCCCTGTTCATCAAACGGAAAGTGTCCAACCACCGGAATGCCTTTGCCAAACAGAGCGTGGAGGCGGCTTTCTGGTGCGAAGTCTATAAAATTATGACGGTGAACCAGTATTTTCCCCTGGCACCGGAAATCGTCCTGCTCCAGGATGGCTATTTTGTCATGAAGGCAGTGGGCAAGACCCTCCAGGGGGTCGCCAAGGAAGCTCCCTGGGCGGACTGCCGGGTCCGGGCGTTCCAGAAAGCCGGAGAAGGGCTGGCCCGGCTGCACCAGGCCGGTCTCCATCATGGCCGTCCGGCCCTGCGGGATATCGCTTACGATAAGGAAAACGACCGGATCACTTTCCTGGACTGGGAAAATGAAAAGCGGTTCATCGAAGCCGATCCCCGGGTCCTGGATCTGTTCCTGTTCGTCCACAGCTGTTTCCGGGAAAAAAGCTGGAAAGACCGTTCCCTCCTGGAAGCAGCTATGAAGAGCTACTGCAACAGCCCGGTGGGCCGGGAAATCGTCCGCCAGGCCCGGGCCTTGATCCGAAAGTACCGGACTGCGTTCTGCCTGTGTGAGAGACTCCGGTGCTTCGGCTGGCGGGATGTGACCAGTCTGGATGATGCCCGGAAGTTCATCTTGGAATGGGAATCAGAAGGAGTGGCACGATGAATTTCGGTATGCGTCTGGAGGCTGTGGCGTCCCTGGTTCCCCCTTGCCAGACTTTGGTAGATGTAGGGTCCGATCATGCCTATCTGCCGGTCCTGCTCCTCCAACAGGGGAAAATCCAGCAGGCCATTGCCGGCGATGTGGTCCCTGGGCCCTGTGAAGCGGCCCGGCATACGGTCCGGGCGTTCCACCTGGAAGACCGGATCACGGTGCGGCAGGGCAGCGGCCTGACGGTGGTGGCACCGGGCGAGGCGGAAGCAGCCGTGATGGCCGGGATGGGAGCGGGAACCATGCTCCAGATCCTGGCAGAAGCACCGACTGTGTGGCAGCATCCGGGGTTCCGGCACCTGATCCTGCAGCCCATGAGCGATGCCTGCCGTCTCCGGCATTGGGCGGAAGACAACGGCTGGGCCATCGTCCGGGAAGAATTGGCCCGGGAGGGGAAACGGCTGTACGAACTGCTGCACTTAGAACCTTCACCTGGCTGGCGCTACCCCAGCACCTGCTATGAGATCGGCAGCGATCTGATCCAGCGGCACCATCCTCTCCTGGAGGACTTGCTGGCAGAACGGAAAAAGAAGCTCCATGGCCTGCTGGAACAGATGGGACGCAGTGAGCGAGCCCGGGCCAGCCGGCAGTATGAGGAATACCAAACCCTTTGGAAACAACTGGAGGCGATTGCACGTGGAAACGGAAGAAATGGAAACGAAAGAAACCACCGTAACGGACATCTGCCTGTTCATGAATGAACTGGCTCCGGTGGCTTATGCGGAAAGCTGGGACAATCCCGGCCTGCTTTTAGGGCACTTGGCCCAGCACGTCCATAAGATCATGGTGGCCTTGGACCTGAGCCCCGAAGTGGCAGAACAGGCCATCGAACAGGAATGTGATCTCATCATCACCCATCATCCCTATTATTTCAGCTTGCCTAAGACTTTGGCGGTGACAGATACGAAGATGGAAGTGCTCTATGAACTGATCAAACACGACATCGCCCTGTATGCAGCCCATACCAACCTGGATGCCGCCAAAGGCGGGGTCAACGATGTGCTGGCGGCCCGCCTGGGCCTGGAAGATGTGACGGAGATCCCCCGGAAGGATTGCCCGGAACAGGGACTGGCCCGGATCGGGGTCCTGGAAGAACCCATGGCTCTGAAGGATTTCGCGGCCAAAGTCCGGGACGATCTGGGGGCGGAACACCTGACCTATGCAGGAGGGGAAGAACCTGTGTACAAAGTGGCCGTGGTAGGTGGCAGCGGAGCTGATTTCATGGAAGATGCCCTGGCGGCTGGTGCCGATACCCTGGTGACCGGCGACTTGAAATACCATGTAGCCCAAAAGGCCCTGAACCTGGGACTCAATGTGGTAGACGGCACCCATCAGCTGACAGAATCTCCCGTCATCGACAAACTGGAAGAAGTCCTGAAGGTCTGGTGCGAAGAATCCGGCCGTCATTTCGAAGTGATTCGGGCCGAAGAAGACCGGATCCTCCAGACGGTCTAAGGGAGCGATTGCAATGATCAAGGATTTGCAGTTGGGGAATGCCATGGAACAGCCTTGCCTGGTCCGACTCCAAAAAGTGGGCACTTCTTCCAATGGCAAGGCCTATGCCAAGGGGCTGCTGGAAGACAACAGCGGCTGCATCCCCTTCATTTGTTTCGAAGCAGGCCCCATCGGACGGCTGCGGACCATGGAAGCTCCCTCTCCGTATATCATCGGGGGGAAAGTGGAACTGAACAAATATTCCACCACCATGGCTTACCAGATCATCGTCCAAAAGGTCCAATCCGTCACGGAGGCAGATGATCTGTCCTGCCTTTTGCCCAGCGGCCATATCGACCTGGCGAAATATGAGGAAGAATTCCACACCTTCATCGGCCGGATCGGTGATGAGGGGCTGCGGAAACTGGTGGAGACGGTCTTTTCCGGGGAAACTTACCGGCAGTTCTGCAAGAATCCAGCAGGGATGCGCCTGCACCATGCCTATGCCGGAGGACTGCTGCACCATACGGTGTGTGTCACCCGGCTGGCCGTGGCCATGAGCAGCGCCATCGGACAGGTGGACCTGGACTTGGTGATCGCCGGGGCTCTGCTCCACGATCTGGGGAAGATCCGGGAAATCTCTTCGGATCTGGGTTTCCCCTATACCACAGAAGGCCGTCTCATGGGCCATATCTCCATCGGAGCCATGGCCGTGGATCGGGCTGGGAGGAAGATCCCGGAACTGACAGCGGAAAAACGGGAGAAGCTCCTCCATATCATCCTGTCCCATCACGGGGACCAGGAAAAGGGCTCTCCAGTGGTCTGCGTCACCAAGGAAGCCTTCATCGTCCACTATGCCGATGAAGTAGATTCCATCATGAACCAGTTCCATCAGAAAGAACGCAGCGGCAGCTGGGAATATGACAAGATGCTGCAGCGGTATCTGTGGAAGGTTTGACGGATTCTCGATCCTATGATATGATTTCAAGATGTGAGTGCAAAAGATAATCGCGGCAGCCAATGGCTGATGAGGAAAGTCCGAGCTCCGCAGGGCAGGATGCTGGATAACGTCCAGTGGGGGCGACCCTAAGGAAAGTGCCACAGAAAACAAACCGCCGGCTTGCCGGTAAGGATGAAACGGTGCGGTAAGAGCGCACCAGCGGTCAAGTGATTGATCGGCTTGGTAAACCCCATCCGGAGCAAGACCAAATAGGGAAGGGATGAAGCGGCCCGCTGATCCTTCCGGGTAGCGTCGCTTGAACCTGCAGGCAACTGCAGGGCTAGATAAATGATTATCCTAGACAGAACTCGGCTTACTGAGCACTCACAACCTGACAGAGAACCTTGTGCCGGAGGCACAGAGGAGGAGATACCATGGATATGATACAGATTGGCAGTGCAGCGGCTTTTGACAAACTGGTGCAGGGCAGCGAGAAACCGGTGCTGGTGGACTTCTGGGCCACCTGGTGCGGTCCCTGCCGGATGCTGGCCCCGGTCATCGAAGAACTGGCGGCGGAACATCCAGAAGTCCAGTTCGCCAAACTGGATGTGGACCAGGTACCGGATGTAGCCATGCGGTTCGGTGTTTCGGCCATCCCTACGGTGGTCCTGTTCAAGGCTTGCAAAGAAACCCAGCGCTTTGTGGGGGTAGAACCCAAAAGTGCCTACGAAGAAGCCTTGGCCGTGTTGTAACAAAGGAGAAGACGCTGCATGAAAAAGATTTCTTTTGTCGTGCCCGTCTTCAATGAAGAGGAAAATATCCGTGAATTCTACAGGCGCCTTACGCAAGTAATGGCGCCTTTGTCCTACGATTATGAGATCCTGTTCATTGACGATGGTTCCAAAGATCGGACTGCTTCTTTGATCCGAGAACTGGCGGGAAAAGATCCCCATGTCCAGGGTTATGTGTTCGCCCGGAATTTCGGCCATCAGCTGGCTCTCACCTGCGGCCTGGACCAGTCTGCCGGGGATGCGGTGATTTCCATGGATGGGGATCTCCAGCATCCTCCGGAAATGATTCCTGAACTGCTGGAGAAATGGGAAAAAGGCTATGAAATCGTCCAGACCGTCCGGAAGTCCACGGAAGATGCTACCTGGTTCAAGAGCATAACGTCCCGCTTATATTACAAACTGATCAATTCCATGAGCGAAGTCCGGATCACCCCCGGTGGCAGCGATTTCCGGCTCATGGACCGGAAAGCCGTAGATGCGCTGAACCGGTTCCGGGAACGGGCCCGGTTCATCCGGGGCATGGTGAACAACCTGGGGTTCCGGTATACCACCCTGGAATTTGTGGCACCGCCCCGGTTCGCCGGCCATTCCAAGTTCAATCTGCGGAAGATGCTCCGGTTCGCCCTGGACGGGATCACGGCTTTTTCCCGGGTCCCTCTGCGCCTGGCCTTATATGTGGGTTGCATTGCCGGGCTAGGGAGCATCCTCCTGATCGGTCATGTCATTTATGTGAAATATATCGTCCAGGATGCGGTGCCCGGCTGGACCACCTTGGCCGCAGCAGAGTTCTTCCTGGGTGGCGTGGAGCTGATCGGCATCGGCATCGTGGGAGAATATGTGGGCCGGATCTTCGACGAAGTGAAGCAAAGACCTTTGTATATCATTCGTGAACATATCGTGAAAAGTGGTAACAGGGAATAGACAGACAATAAGAGAATTGTTATAATAAAAAACGGCAAAACTAAATAAAAAAAGCCGAATCACAGCAATGTGAACGGGGGAACCAAAGTGGGGTTAATTTCTTCGGAATAGGGCATCTCGACCCGCACCCGGCAGCTAACTTCGTAGGCGTAATCGAGAGGATGTGTTTATTATATTTAGGAGGATCATGCTTGGCGTAGTGCTGGCAGCGGCTACCACCGCAGCAGTCGCATTACCTGTGCAGAACGTTTTTGCCAGTTTCAAACAAGGTCAGTCAGGCCCGGAAGTAGCGGCCATCCAGGAACAGCTCCTGATGGAAGGCTACGATATCGGGATCCCGGATGGGGTGTATGGAGCCCGGACCGTAGCGGCTGTGAAGAAGTATCAGGCCAGCATGGGCCTGGCAGCGGACGGTGTAATCGGGAACTTCACCTACAAAAAGCTCATGGGCAAGGAAATGCCTTCCCGCCGCAGATTGAATTCCAACCGGAGTTATGGTAGCAGCTATGGATATGGCAGCAGTACGGCCAGAGCACTGATCAGTACGGCCTATGATTATGTGGGGGTGCCTTACGTATTCGGAGGGACCACTCCTTGGGGCTTTGACTGTTCCGGATATACCCAATACGTATTCCGGCAGATGGGGATCGAAATCCCCCGGACGGCAGATGCCCAATACTATGCGTACCCGAAAGTCTCTTCCAGCGAGCTGGAACCAGGCGATCTGGTCTTCTTTGAAACTTACGAACCGGGACCTTCCCACTGCGGCATCTACATCGGCAACGGCCAGATGCTCCAGGCAGGGAGCAGCACCGGTGTCACCGTATCCAATGTGTTCAGCGGATATTGGGGCGCACACTATATCGGAGCGGCAAGAGTCCTCTAATGCCGTTGACCCACCAGACGGAAAGCCTGGTGGGTATTTTTTTGCATCCATGGTATAATGGGACCATAAGGACAGAAAATTCACGCAGCAGAGGAGGGAGAGAGATGGAAAAGACTACGAGGAAACTGCTGGTGCTGCTGGCTTGTATCGCCTGCCTGTTCTGGGCTTCTGCCGCCCTGGCTTCTTCGGCGGTCCGGGATGACGGGACCTTTAAGGGTATCCGGCTGGCCGGCAAGGTACGGGTGGTGGAATATAACCCGGATATCAAAGTGCAGGTGGTCACCAGCTTCCCGGATCTGAAGGTGAAAGTGGTGGATCATTTCCCATCGGAAATCGGGGAATGGCAATTCGTGGAATACGGCGAAGACTTCACCATCCAGTTCGTCACCAGCTTCCCGGATATCCGGATCAAGTACGTGACCAGTTTCCCAGGGCTGCCGTAAGAAGCAGGCAGCGTAACGAATAACGAGTAAAGAGGGAAGAGAGATATGCCATTCCATCTGATTCATGCAGATATCACAAAATTGGATACGGACGCCATTGTCAATGCGGCCAATTCCCAGCTTTTGGCGGGAAGCGGGGTGTGCGGAGCCATCTTCCGGGCAGCAGGCAGCCGGGCAGAGGGGCTCCAGAAAGAATGCCTGGCCAAGGCTCCCTGTCCTGCTGGACAGTCGGTGCTCACCGGCAGTTATGGACTCCCCGCCCGGTACATCATCCATACGGTAGGGCCTATCTGGCAGGGCGGGAACCAGGGTGAAGCAGCCCTCCTGGCCAGCTGCTACCGCTCTGCGCTGAGTCTGGCCTGGGAAGCCCATTGCCGTTCCATCGCCTTTCCCTTGATTTCTTCCGGCATCTTCGGCTATCCCAAAAGAGCAGCCCTCCTGGTCGCCCGGGAAGCCATCACCCGGTTCCTGGAAGACCATGAAGAAATGGAGGTCTATCTGGCCCTCCTGGACCGGAGCGCCGTAGAGCTGGGTGAAAAGCTGGAAAAGGGACTGGAACACTATGTCCACATCTACTGCCAGCCGGAAAGCAGGGGGAGACGGCAGACGGAAACGGTTATCCAGGCTTTCCAGGCGCTGTCTCTGGAACATGCCATGGCTTCCGAGGCTTCCCGCTCTCTGGAAGACGATGTGAACCACCTGGCGGAAAGTTTCAGCCAGCAGCTCTTCCGGCTCATCGACCAAAAGCATTATGGGGATGTGGAAGTGTACAAACGGGCCAATATGGACCGGAAGCTGTTCTCCAAGATCCGCAGCAACCGGGGGTATCAGCCCAAAAAGAAAACGGTCCTGGCCCTGGCAGTGGCTCTCCATCTGACGGTGGAAGAAACCCAGAAGTTCCTGGAAAGCGCCGGCTATGCCCTCTCTTCCAGCCGGGAAACGGATGTGATCGTCCGGTATTTCCTGGAGAAGGGCCAATACGATATCTACACCATCAATGCAGCCCTGTTCCGATACGGCCAGCCTGAGCTGTAAATGTCGCCTGCCAGGCGACCCGAAGACCTCCTGTTTCTGTTACACTGGAACCAGCAGAAAACAAGGAGGTCTTCATCATGAAAGATTTTGCAGAATTGGTTTGCATCCTGGATAAGAGCGGATCTATGAGTGGGTTAGAAAAGGAGACACTGGGCGGTTTCAACGGGTTCCTGGAAAAACAGCAGGCTATGGAAGGGGAAGCCGTCCTGACTACGGTGCTGTTTTCCGATGACATCCAGGTGCTCCATGACCGCTGTCCGGTGAAAGGGGTGCGTTCCCTGACGGGCCGGGATTATGAGCCAGAAGGATGTACGGCGCTTTTGGATGCCCTGGGCAGGACCCTGCGCCGGGTGCGGGAAAATCAGCGTCGGCTGGTCCCTGCCTACCGGCCGGAGCGGACCATTGTGGTGGTGATCACTGACGGGATGGAAAATGCCAGCAGGGAGTACACCCTGGGCCGGGTACGGAAACTGATCGCTCAGTGCAAAGAGGCCGGCTGGGAGTTCCTGTTCCTGGGAGCCAATATGGATGCGGTGGCGGAAGCGGCCAAAATGGGCATGGAAGCCAATGACGCAGCCAATTATGTGAGTGACGCCAAGGGCAGCGGGATGGCTTACAGAACGGTGGGGGAAACGGTCCAGTTCCTGCGCCAGGGAGGCCGGAGGACCGATGCGTCCTGGAAGAAGGATCTGGAAAGCTATCAAGGGAAGTGACGCTGTAAGAGGACTCTCTGGGGACCTTCCTGGCGGGAGCCTGAAATGTACCGATCTTGGGGAAATTTTCCTTGACAAAGTTTTTGCCGGTGGTATAATGTAAACAATTTCAAAGAACCCATGGTGATGACAAGGACAACCTGTCAAGGATACGGTACAGAGAAGCCCGGCAGCTGAGAAGGGCCTGGAGACGAATGACAGCCAACCACCTTTGAGCCATCTGCTGAACCAAGTAGGCAAGATCGTATGTCCTGCGTTAAAGGATGCCGAGAGGATCCGGATTTCCGGGTCAATGAGGGTGGAACCGCGAGCTTATGGCCCGTCCCTTTGTGGGACGGGTCTTTTTCTATGTCCGTCCTGATCTTGCAGGGAATATAAGGAGGAAATAGTTATGTCCAACATCAAAGTCAGTCTGCCCGATGGCAGCGTGAAAGAATTCGAAGCTGGCAGCTCTCTGCTGTCCATTGCCAAGAGCCTGAACCAGAAACTGGGGAAGACCGCTCTCCTGGCCAAAGTAGATGGGGAAAACAAAGACCTGAGCGATGTGCTGGATCATGATGCCCAAGTGGAATTCGTGACTCCGGACAGCGAAGAAGGGCTCCATGCCATCCGCCATACGGCTTCCCATGTGATGGCCCAGGCCATCCAGCACCTGTTCCCGGGCACCAAATTCGCCATCGGGCCGGCCATTGAAAAAGGCTTCTACTACGACCTGGACAGCGACCACGTGTTCACGCCGGAAGATCTCCGGGCCATCGAAAAGGAAATGAGCAAGATCATCAAAGCCAACTATCCCCTGGTGCGGAAGGAACTGCCCAGAGCGGAAGCCCTGGCCAAATTCAAGGCAGAAAATGAACCGTATAAAGTGGAATTGATCGAAGACCTGCCGGAAAATGCTGTGATCAGCACCTATACCCAGGGGGACTTCACGGACCTGTGCGCCGGCCCTCATTGCCCGTCCACCGGCCGGGTGAAGGCTTTCAAGCTCATGAGCATCGCCGGTGCCTACTGGCGGGGCGATGAACACAACAAGATGCTCCAGCGGATCTACGGCACGGCTTTTGCCAGCAAGGAAGACCTGGAAGCCTACTTGCACATGATGGAAGAAGCAGAAAAACGCGACCACCGGAAACTGGGCAAACAATTGGGTCTCTTCATGCTCAGTGATTATGGCCCCGGGTTCCCCTTCTTCCTGCCCAACGGCATGATCATCCGGAACACCCTGATCGACTACTGGAGAGAAGTCCATCGCAGATATGGCTACCAGGAAGTCATGACCCCCATGATCATGAACCGGCAGCTGTGGGAAACTTCCGGCCACTGGGATCATTATAAAGAAAACATGTACTTCACCCAGATCGATGGGGAAGATTACGCCATTAAACCCATGAACTGCCCGGGCGGTATGCTGGTCTATGCCAACGAACCCCATTCCTACAAGGAACTGCCTCTGCGGGTAGGCGAACTGGGCCTGGTACACCGGCATGAACTGTCCGGCGCTCTCCACGGCCTGTTCCGGGTCCGTTGCTTCACCCAGGACGATGCTCACATCTTCATGATGCCCAACCAGATCGAAGACGTGATCCAAGAGACCATCCGTCTGTTCGACGAAGTATACGCTACCTTCGGCCTGACTTACCATGCAGAACTGTCCACCCGTCCGGACAACTCCATGGGGGACGATGCCACCTGGGAAATGACCACCAACGCCCTGCGGAAAGCCATGGATGACTTCGGCCTGAAGTATTCCATCAACGAAGGGGACGGCGCCTTCTATGGCCCGAAGATCGACTTCCATCTGAAGGATTCTATCGGCCGGACCTGGCAGTGCGGCACCATCCAGCTGGATATGCTGCTGCCGGAAAAATTCAACCTGACCTACACCGGGGAAGACGGCCAAAAACACCGTCCTGTGATGATCCACCGGGTGGTCTATGGATCCATCGAACGGTTCATCGGCATCTTGATCGAGAACTACGCCGGCGCCTTCCCGGCTTGGCTGGCTCCGGAACAGGTACGGGTGATGCCCATCACGGATAAGTACAACGACTATGCCAAATCCATCGTGGATAAGATGGAAAGCCAGAAGATCCGGGCCCACCTGGATGACCGGAACGAAAAAATCGGCTACAAGATCCGGGAAGCCCAGATGAAGAAGGTTCCCTATATGCTGATCGTCGGCGAAAAAGAAGTGGAAAGCGGCACGGTTTCCGTCCGCAGCCGGGACAAGGGAGAACAGGGTGCTATGCCCGTGGACGAATTCATCGCCAAACTCCAGGAAGAAATCAAGGATCGGAAGTAAAAAAGGGGGGCTGTTGCATGAGCAACAGCCCCCCTTTTTTTATTTTTTCACCACCCACTCCAAATGGTCCAGGCTGGTGTTGGCGATCAGGTCTTCGGGGAACTGGGCTGTTTCCAGGAAGTTCCGTGCGAGAGACAAGTTCCTTACATCGTACCAGATATGGGCGTCGCTGCCGGCAATGACCCGGACCTCATACTGCCGGCACAGTTCCAGGAGCCGGGGGATGTTATGGTCCGCATGGAGCCTGCCGGTCTTTCCGGAGGCGGAGGCACTATTCACTTCTAGTACGATGTCTTTCTCTTTAGCGGCCCTGGCCAGTCGGGGCAGATCCAGGGGATACCGGTCATCATCTGGGTGGCCGATGATCTTGACTCAGGGATTGTCCATGGCGCCAATCAGGGCATCGGTGTTCTCTTCCTGGGTGCCGGGACGGATGCAGGCGGAATGGAGACTGGCGATGACGTAATCCATCTCCTGCAGGAGTTTTTCTTCCATATCCAGCCTGCCAGAGTAATCCATCACATTGGCTTCCACCCCCCCCCCGAAAGATCCGGACCCCCAAAATCTCCCGGCCGATGGCCCGATAGTTGCTGAAGAACTTGGGTGTGGGGGCTCCTTCCATGGCACTGGTATGGTCCGAAGTCCCCAGGGCCAGCAGTCCTTTTTTCCGGGCTTCTTCGATATTTTCCTTCAGGGTACTGAAGGCATGGCCGCTGCTTACCGTATGGGTGTGCAGGTCGAACAAAAGTTCCATCTTGCTTCTTTCTCCCTTTTTCCCTTCTGGAGATCCGGAACTGTTCCGGCCGGACGGGATAATATCCACGGGTACGGAACAGGCTGGGGATGTCTCCGGCAGGATAGATGATATCTGTATTGGCTACCTGGAAACAATCTGGCATCCACACACCGGGAATCAGGTTGCATTTGCTGACAAAAGTCGCAACGAATTCTGTCCGGGGATGGAGGTAGATTTCCTGAGGTGTGCCGATTTGTTCGATCCGGCCTTTCTGCATGACGATGATCCGGTCCGCCATGGCCAGGGCCTCACTTTGGTCATGGGTCACATAGAGGACCGTAGAACCGGTGGAACGGTGGACGTCCTGGATCACCCGGCGCATGCTCAGTTTCAGTTCGGCATCCAGGGCACTGAGAGGTTCATCCATGAGCATCAGGGAGGGGAGGCCTACCATCATCCGGGCCAGGGAGACCCGCTGCCGCTGGCCACCGGACAGCTTCCCAGGGTAACGGTCGGCCAGTTCCGTCAGGCCCATGCTTTCCAGGGCCTGTTCCACGGCTTTTTCCTTCTCCTCTTCGCTGAGTCCTTTCTGCCGGCGGCTTTTCATGGGGAATTCCACGTGCTGCCGGACCGTCATATGGGGCCACAGGGCAAAAGACTGGAAAACCATGCCCAGATCCCGTTTCTCCACGGGCACCATGGTCCCCTCTCCGGAATAGACCTGCTGATCCAGACGGACAACGCCGCTGGTGGGCTCCAGGAAGCCGCCGATGATCCGCAGCAGGGTGGATTTCCCGCAGCCGGAAAGCCCCAGGATGGCGATGAATTCTCCTGTCTTGATTTCCAGGCTGATGTCTTTAAGCGCCTGTGTCTTCCCGAACCGCTGATTGATGTGTTCCAGATACAAACTCATATTTTCGGTTTCCTTTCTTATGCAGATTCTCCAGCCAGGTGAGCCCATAGCCACCCAGGATCAGTGCCGTGATCAGGGTGGAAAGGGCGGCGGCCAGGTTGTAGTCCCCGGCCTGCTGGAAATTGAAGATGGCAAGGCCGATGGTCCGGGTCCCGGCACTGGCCAGCATGGAGGAGAGGGTCAGTTCCGTCAGGGCGGAAATGAAGATCAGGGCAGTGCTGGCCACACAAGGCCGCAGCAGAAGGGGCAGCAGCACCTGGCACCAAAGAGTCCGCCAGTCTCTCCCAGAGGCCAGCACCGCGTCTTCCAGTTCCGGATTGATGGCCAGGAGGGCGTTGGTGCTCCCTTTGATTTGGAGGATCATGTACCGGGTCACGTAGGCGATGAGAAGGAGCCCCATGGTCCCGTAGATTCCCGGTTTGATGCCGGGCAGGGGTTCCACCCAGTGGAAGATTTCTGCCAGGGCCAGGACGATGCCAGGCAGAGCATAGGCCTGGGCTGCCCCCCCCCCGTTCTGCCAGCAGGGCGGCCAGGCTGTGCCGGCGCAGTTTCCAATAGGCAATCAGCGTCCCTGCCACCAGGCAGATAGCCCCTGCCGTCGAAGCCAGCAGCAGGCTGGTTTCCAGGGCATCCATCACCCCAGTGCTGGAAAAGACGAACTGGAAATTCTCCCAGGAGAAATTATCAGCCGTGGCCGGGAGGGCTTCCTTCAAGTTTATGCGGCGCCAGGTCTCCCAGCTGGAAAAGCCGCAGGAACGGGTGGCCAGGTCCAGATCCACCGGGACCTTCCGCAGGAAATGGATGACGCTCAGGTAGACCACGGGCATATTCACGATTCCCAGGACAAACAGGATCCCGCCCCGGGTGTAGAGGTTGACCCCTGCAAAGCCCAGTCCTCGCAGGAAAAGATTGATCCTGCCGTCTTGGAGGAACAGGCCGCTCCAGCTTAGGGTGATGATGTAGGAAGGAATGATGAAGGGGAGAAGGATCAGGAGTTCCAGGGCTTTCTTATGCCGGAGATCCGTATAGGCCATCAAAAAGCCCAACATCGTGCCTAAGAAGGTGGAAAGCACGGCGGACCAAAGAGAGATGAACAGGGTATTGTGGATGGCTTCCAAGGTCCGGGAATCTTGGAAAAGGACTTGGAAGTTGGTCAATCCCCAGCCTCTGGGGATCCGGAGGCTCATAGAGATCAGCCGCAATACAGGCGCTGCAAAAAAGAGGAACAGCAGCAGATAGAACAGCAGGGTACCGCTCTGCCTCAGGAATGATCGTCGCTGCATGGATTCCACGCCTCCTTATTTCTGGAACAGCGTGGTGAAACGCTCCTTATCAGCCGACCGGTTTTGGAACAGGTCGGCGACACTGACGGTCAGGGCTTTGAAATCGGTGATGGCTTTCAGCCCTTCCGGCGGCTGGACACCTTCTTTCACCGGGGTATAGCCCATCTTGGCAGCAGTCTCCTGGCCTTTCTTGGACAGCACGAAATCGATGAAAGCCTTGGCAGCGTCTTTATTTTTTGAAGACTTCAAGAGGCCGATGGGTTCGGTCACATCTGGAGAACCTTCTGCCGGGTAGATGAATTTAACCGGCGCACCCTTTTTCCGGGAGTTGTTGGCCATGTAATCGGCAATCAGCCCATAGGCTTTTTCACCGGCCACCACAGCCTTCTGGACGGCTCCGTTGCCTTTGGTGACGGTCATGCCGTTCTTCTTCAGGGCTTTGTAATAGGGCCAGCCCATGCCCTGGGTGCGGGTGATGACGCCTAGGTTGTAGGCAGGCAGCCCCGGAATACAGGGGAGAAGGCATGATGGCATTGACAGCAAATTCAGGCTTGGCCAGGTCGGCGAAGGCTTTGAGATCTCCTTTTGCCTTGGAGGTATTCACGATGATTCCGGTGGTGATGACTTTCGTTCCCGTATAGGTGTGGTCCTTGTCGATGTATGCTTCTGGGATCCCTTTCAGTTCCGGAGAAGCATATTTTTCCAGCATATCCTTTTGTTTCAGCTGCTCGAAGGTGACGTTGTCTGATACTAGCAGCACATCTGCCTGGACGCTGCCGGCGGTCTGCTCTGCCAGGACTTTGCTGACCACTTCTTCCGTACCGGAACGGAAGACTTTCACCTTGATATCCGGATGATCTTGATTGAAGGCTGCAATGAGCTTCTGGGCATCCGCTTCCGGCTGGGAGGTATAAAGGACGATCTCCCCGCCTTTCCCGTCTCCTTTTTTGTCCGCCGAACCGCTACAGCCTGCGGCAGAGAACAGGGCCAAACCAGCCAGAGCCAAAACCAGCGCTTTCTTTTTCCAATTACACATGTTCAATGATGCCTCCTTATTCTTGTAAAAAGAAGAAGAAAGAGAAAAGGGAACCGATGACTTCCTCCATGGAAGCCGGATCCGTTACGAATTCTTTTTTGATTTTCTCCATGATTTCCAGTGAAACCGGCATCTGGAGGGAATGGGCAGTGGCGGCGATTCGGTGGAGGGACTGCTGCAAGAGTCGGACGCTTTCTTCCCGCCAGCAGACCATGGTCATATGCCCTGGATGGACCGTGACCTCCCGGGCCCCGATCCGGGAAGCCAGTTCCAGGGAACGGATCACCTGTTGGACGGAAGCTTCCCGGATGCCCGCATTGGCGGAAGCCAGGTTCAGGTCCCAGCTGCAGGCGTGGACGGTGCTTTCCAAACCATATTTCTCCACATAACGGAGATATTCAGCTCCCTGGAAGTTTTCCAAGAAGAACTGCTGGGCCCAGAGCTCCAGACCAGCCAGTCCATTTTGATGGACTAACGGCAGGATTTCTGAAAGTGGGAACCCCAAAACAGCGTAGATGATACAAAAATTTTGTCCATGCAATGCCTCCTTATGGCTGATGCTTCTATCCATCATTGTAAAAGGGCAATGTAAAAGGTCTGACAGGAAAACGTAAAAAATGGGAAAAAGCTAGACTGGGAAGCCTGGCTGATAGAGGACGTGGAACTTGTCACCCACCCCATGTTATGCTATCATTAAAGATACATTCAAGATTTGTGTATATACCAAAATCTATAACAAACAGAGAGAAGTTCCGGGGGCTTCTTCTGGTTGCGGTAAGCAGCTCCGGCTGCTTTTTCTAGGAGAAACACTGACTTTCCGGTCAGTTACACAAATTCATTTTCATTTTGGAAACTGATGAGAAGCATCCTTCTGGTCCTCTAGGACCGGAAAGGGGCTTTTTCTGCTTGTTTACACGGGGAGGAGTTTTCCAGCTATGAACAAGATCTACAAAGTCATTTGGAGCAAAGTCCGCTGCACCTGGGTCGTCGTATCGGAAATCGCCCGGAACCACGGGGCCAAGGGCAGATCCGTCCATGAGGGAAGAAAAGGGATTTCTCTCTTGGCCAGGGCCCTGTTGTTGGGACTGCTGACGGGAAACGGGACAGCTTGGGCGGGGACGACCTGGAATGACTATGGAATGTTTACCAAAGGCCTGACGATTGGAGAACAAAGCAATGTGACACAGGGGTATCTGACTTCTTATTCCCCTGCAAATTTCTGGGGTTCTGTAACCTTTAATGGTGATGTTACCTTTGCCAAAGGATTTTCTGATTTGGTGGTCAATGGGATGCATATCGATTACAATAATTCTTCCCATTCTTTTAGCTTAGGTCAGACGTATCACAAGGACAACACATCCAACTATACAATTTCTTTAGGAGAGACTTTTAGTGGAGGTGACTATAGCTTTGTAGCAGGGAACCAGGCCCAAGCTGGCAAATACAGCGTGGTCATCGGCAGCGGTGCCAACGGTGTCAAACCGTACACGGTCGTTCTGGGCCCCAATACCCAGGCTGAATCCAGCAGTATCGTATTGGGAAATGGTGCAAAGACTTACCGCAACAATGGGATTGCTATCGGGGCGGCTGCTGTTGATGATTCTGGGAATATTACTACTAACGGAGCTTTGGCCGGGGATACGAACAGCATTGCCATCGGGACAGGCAGTGAAACCAACCAGGGGGGCAACGGCAATATCGCCATCGGGTATATGGCACAGAATACCTCTGGTTCTGATGCCATTGCTTTGGGGGCCTTTTCCAAGAGCGACTGGCGCCTCAATGCGGGCCAGCAGGGATATGCGCCCTGGGAAGGCACAAATATAGGGAACGTCGGTAATTCCAACTTTAAAAACAGCTTGGGTTCTGCTGTTTGGAAATCCACTCAAGGCGGATTGTCCATCGGGGATATTACGGGGGATCGATCTACCTGGATCACCCGGCAAATCAGCGGCGTCGCTGCCGGCACCCAGGACACGGATGCCGTCAACGTGGCCCAGCTGAAGGCTTCCATGACCACTCTATCTTCCACGGACGGCACGGTGAAGATCACGCCCAAATACAACGATGACGGGTCCCGGACTTTTGACCTGAGCACCAGCGGCGGTTCTGGCTCTGGCAGCGGCGGCCATTTTGTCAGCGTTACAAAAAATAATACTTGGGATAATGATGACAGCCTGAAAAATGCCGGCAACTACAACAACGATGGGGCCACTGGAACCCAGTCTACCGCTGTGGGCGTCAATGCCAAGGCACAGACCCAAGGAACAGCCCTGGGCAATGGGGCCAATGCTTCCAATACGGGGACAACGGCCATCGGTACCGGTTCCGTGGCCAATGGCACCAGCAGTGTAGCCCTGGGCCAGAATGCCAGCGCCCAGAACGATAACGCCGTAGCTATCGGCCATGGTTCCGGAGCCTATGCCAACTCCGTGGCCATCGGCGGCAATGCCAGATCTACGGCAGAACGGTCCGTCCATATCGGGGCCATGACTGATTCCAATACCACCACCGGCAGTGCTTCTGTGAGCATCGGGGCAGATGCCAAAGCCACGGCCAGCGGGGCGGCTTCTTTGGGTACCGGTGCGGTGGCCAGCGGCACGGACTCTTTGGCCCTGGGCCAGAACAGCAGCAGTACGGGCAATGGCAGTGTAGCCATCGGTTATCAGACCAAAGTCACGAACAATAAAGAACACGCTACGGCTGTAGGTACATCGGCGGAAGCCAATGCCGCTGAAGGTACGGTTTTGGGGTACAGCGCGAAAGTCAATGCCGATAAAGGCGTGGCCCTGGGCAGCGGCGCTTTTGTAGCTGCAGAAAACGGCAATAAGACCAGTGTGGCTTTGGGTGCCGGTTCTCAAGTGAACAATGGGGATACGACAGGCACGGCCTCCATGGCTATTAAGGACACCTATGGGGAAGCCTCCGATTCCACTACGTATAATTTTGCCGGAACCAATCCTACCGGGACCGTCAGTGTAGGGTCTGGCAGCGGAACGACGGAACAGACTCGGACCATCACCCACGTGGCCGCCGGCCGGGTAAGTAATACTTCTACGGACGCTATCAACGGCAGCCAGCTCTAAGGGGTGGCCCAGTCCATCGAAAAAGTGGAACAAAATGTGGCCAAGACGGCTACCCGCTATTACAGCGTCAATGCCACCGATACGGGCACGGGCAGCAATTACCTGAATGACGGGGCCCACGGGCTCAATTCCCTGGCAGCGGGGAATAAGGCCCAGGCTTATGGCGTGGGATCCCTGGCTATCGGCTATTCTTCTTTGGCAGGGAGTGCATCGAATGATGATACGCTCTATAGTTCCATAGCCATAGGTCCGTACGCGAAAGCACAGGGGACAGGAGCCATTGCCTTTGGCAACAGTTCCAATTCCTCTGGTTTCGGTGGGGTGGCCTTGGGCGGCGGTGCCACTGTCTCCAGTTATGGCGGCGTGGCTCTGGGCGGCACTTCCAGTGCCACGGCTACCGGCGGCGTGGCTTTGGGTACGGGTTCCCAGGCCAGTACAGCCGCTGGCCTGGCAGGCTATCTCAGTGGCAGCAAAAAGGCAAACCAGGCTGATTCCGTATGGACATCTACCAGTGGATCCGTCTCTCTAGGCGGAGGGACCTTCAAGGTCAATTCGGAGGAGAAAATCTATACCCGTCAGATCACCAACCTGGCTGCCGGCACCAACGATACGGATGCCGTGAACGTGGCCCAGCTGAAAGCCGTAGAGCAGGAAGGGCTTTCCCTTACGGGCAACGACAACCAGAAAGTCACCCAGTCCCTGGGAGGCAATTTCAACCTCACAGGCGGCCTCACCGGGGATGCCCTGAAAGACGGGGCAGCCAGCACCGCCAACTTGGGCGTGCGGAAAAATGTCAACGGGGACGGGCTGGAAGTGGTCATGACCACTACGCCTTCCTTTGATTCCGTGACGGCCCAAAACAGCATTACCGTAAAGAATGCTGCTACAGCAGACGGGACTTCGGATATTTCCCTTAACGGCAACGGTCTTTTCATGGGCAGCAAGAAGATCACCGGCCTGGCCAAGGGGACGGACACTACAGATGCAGTGAATTTCGGTCAGTTGAGTGCCGTTTCCAGTGATCTGTCTGCCTTTGAAAATAAAACCATCCAGGTGGGAGGCAATGATGGCGGTACCATTTCCCGGAAACTGGGAGAAGACCCCATCCTGATCAAAGGCGCGGGTACGAAAGACAATGTGAAGTACTCCGGCACCAACCTGAAAACTTACGTGGACCAGGACGGCGTACTCCAGATCCTGCTGGATAAAGAGCTGTTGGAAGACCGGATCGATGTGGGCTCGGCCCTGGCCAATCCTACGGACAGCCGGGTGAACCATCCTGTGGTCCTGGGAACGGACAATACTGATGCCACCATCGGCTACGTGGGCATCAACGGGAGAAATGGCACTTCGGCGGTGATCACGTCCTATGCCGGTTCCCCCATCCCGGGCAGTGATTTTAACTATACGGACAGCGAAGGAAAATCCCGGATGACCCGCCTGGAATATACGGATCAGGCCGGCCATACCCATCATGTGGCAACCCTTACCGATGGATTGACCTTTGGGGGGGATAATTCTCAGGTGCAGATCGACAGTGAATCCGGAACCGTGACGGGGACCAATGTCATTTCCCGGAAACTGCGGGCTAAAGAGTATGGAAAAGACACTACTACCAATTACCTCCTGGTCAAAGGCGGGGCCGATGCCACCAAACTCAGTGACGGCAATATCGGGGTCCAGGCCAGCAGTGCGGACGGCTCCCTGACGGTCAAACTGAGCCAGGAACTGAAGAATCTGACCAGCGCCCAGTTCGGGACCACCACCATCGATGGCAGTGGACTGAAACTGGGGAATACGGGAATCTCCCTCACTGCCAGCGGACTGGACAATGGCGGGAAAAAAATCACCAACGTAAAGGCGGGAGATATTTCCAGTACATCCACTGATGCCATCATCGGCAGCCAGTTGACGAATATCCTGAACGCTGATGGGTCCGCCAAGGGGATTTCCTTCGGGGCGGAAAGCGCAGCAGGCTCCCATACCAACCCCACCAGTGTGGCCATCGGCGGCACCGTGATCCTGAAAGGGGCCGGCGGTGACACGAGCCACAAGAACCTGAGTACCCAGGTCACCGATAAGGGTGAACTGACCGTGACCCTGGCACCGGAAATCCAGGAAAACAAGATTTATGTAGGGACCCAGATCCCGAAGGAAAGCAGTCCTACGGGGAAGGTGAACTATCCTATCATCCTGGGCGAAAACACCGTGGGGACGGATACTTATGGCTATGTGGGCATCAAAGGGAAGAACGGTTCCCAGCTCTACCTGACGGCCGATCAGGATGCCAGCGGCAGCACTCGCCTGGACTATCTGGATGCCCAGAACAACGCCCATCTGGTGGCTTTGACCAGTGACGGCTATACTTTTGCCGGGGATACGGGTACGGCCAACACCCTGGCCCTGAACAGTACCCTGAGTATCACTGGAGGCATCAATGATGCGGGAAAACTGACCACCGGCAACATCGGTGTGGTCTCCAGCGGCAATGGCGGCTTGACGGTCCAGCTGGCCAAGAGCCTGACGGGCCTGACCGATGCCACCTTCAACAGTGGGGCTTCCCAAACGAAGATCGATGCCAGCGGGGTGACGGCCCCTGCTTACCAAGTAGGCACAAAGACCTATATCGACAGCAATGGGCTCCATGCGAATAACCAGAAAGTGACGGCTGTCCAGGCCGGGGCGCTCAGCACAGACAGTACGGATGCGGTGAACGGCAGCCAGCTCTTTGCCACCAACCAGAAGGTCAGCACCAATACAACGAATATCAGCGGCCTGACCACCCGGTTGGATGGGGCGGGCATGACCTTTGCCGGGGACAGCGGCACGCCAGTGACCAAAAAACTCAACGAAACATTGACCCTCACCGGGGGCGAAACCAGCGTCGATAACCTGACCCAGCTCAGCGACAAGAACATCGGCCTGGTGGCAGACACGGACGGGAAACTGGAAGTCCGGCTGGCCAAAAATCTAACCGGCCTGACCGGTGCTTCCTTCAGCAATGGGAACTTTACTACCCAGCTGACAGGGAACGGCCTGACCATCACTCCCCCGACCGGTGGGAACGCCGTGACCCTGACGGCCCAGAAGCTGGACCTGGGCGGTCGGCAGCTCCACGGGGTACAGGCGGGAGATGTCTCTGCCACTTCTGCTGACGCCGTGAACGGCAGCCAGCTCCATGCAGTGAAAGAAACTGCGGAAAACGCCCAGACGGAAGCCAAGAAACATTCCACCGTCAGCGGATCCGGGAATGTGGACGTGACGCCTTCTGATAATACAGACGGATCCAAGGGTTACACCGTGAACCTGAAAGATACGGTGACCCTGGGCAGCAACGGAACGGCCATCAGCCTGGATGGAACGAAAGGGACGGCATACTTTGGCACCGGGACCACTGCGGTTACGGTGGACGGAACGACGGGGGCCATCGCAGGCTCTTCCCTCCAGGTCAGCGGCAATGTCAAGGCCGGGAGCGTGGCTGTGGGTGCTATCCGTCTGAACAGTACGGCCAATGCATCCACCAATATTGCTGCCAACACCATCACCGGCCTTTCCAACACCAGCTATACCAGTACCACCCAGCTGGTGGACAACCGGGCCGCTACCGAAGGGGAACTGAGCGACGTAATCGGGAGCATCCAGAACGGCAGCATCGTCAAGGGCCTTTTGACCACCGTGAAGGAAGGCTCCAACATCAGCGTGGTGGCCGATGACCAGTCGGATCCTTCCAAGACCCAGTACACCATCGGCCTGAGCCCTGTGCTCACCGGGCTCACCATCGCCCAATTCACCAACGGCAAGACCGGGACGGAGGCACAGACGGCTGTACTGACTTCTGACGGGATCAGCCTGGGCAGCGAGGATACTTCTGCCCAATTCACCCGGACGAAGGTCAGTGCCGGGAACCAGCAGATCAAGCATGTAGCCAGCGGACTGACTGGTACAACCTATACGGATGCAGCTGACAACAATGCAGCTACCATCGGCGACTTGAAGGCTCAGAACCAGACCCTGACGGATACGGGGATCGTTTTTGCCGGGAATATGGGCGAGGGAACCCTGGCCCTGGGGAAGACGGCCAAGATCCAGGGGGCCGATCTGGCCGCTGGGACCACCCTAGCAGAGGACTATACCACCGCCAACCTGACCACAGCCACGGTGAAAGCTGCTGACGGGACGGTCACTACCACCATTTATGGGAAAAAGGATATGGCAGGCCGTTCCCTCTCTTTGGGGACCCAGGATACAAATGGCGCCATTGCCAATCCCGTAGCTGTATTGAAAGCCCAGGCAGCCAGCAGCACTGATGCTGCCCAGACCGGCCATCTGGTCCTGAAAGGAACCAAACCGGCGGATACGGTGACGGCCGCGGCCCAGACCAGTGCAGATATCTACATCCAGGACGGCAGTGATGAACTACAGCCGGCGGACAGCAAAAAGATGACCCGGGTCATGTATGCCGATGAAAGCAGCGGAACCCATGAACTGGCTACCCTGGAAGACGGGCTGAAGTTCAAAGGGGATAAAGGGAATACCTCGGCTGTTTTGCTGAACGACACCTTGACCGTGACCGGCGGGGCGGATACCAGCAAGCTCACTGCAGGGAACATCGGTGTGACCAGCGAGGGGAACCAGGGTCTCACCATTGCCCTGGCCAAGGAGCTGAAAGATCTCACCAGCGTCGCCGTAACGGGAGAGAAGTTCGCCACCACCCTTACAGGGGACGGGATGACCATCGCCCCGGTGGGGAGCGGTGCTGCGGCCAGCTCTTTAGTCATCAACGCCAGCACGGGCATCAATCTTGGGAACCGGAAGGTCACGGGCCTTACGGCTGGCACCATTGGGGCTGATTCCACCGATGCAGTGAACGGCAGCCAGCTCCACACGGTCCAGGAAGTGGCCAACCAGGCCCAGGCGGAAGCCAGGAAACATTCCACTGTCAGCGTGGGAGACAACAACCTGGTACTGACTCCTACGGTTGAAAGCGATACACAAGGGGCTGACTACGGCCTGAAACTGAACAATAAGGTCACCTTGGGGACCGGGGATAACCAGGTGGTCCTGGACGGCAGCGATACGGGGAAATCTTCTTTCGGGAAATCCATCTCCTTCGATGCCGGTACCGGAGCCATCACCGCCGGAACTTTGACCACCAGTGGCCGGGTTACGGCCAATGGAGGGGTCAATGTCGAGGATATTTCCCTGGACTCCAAGACCAACACCATTACTGGTCTGAACAACACCACCTTTGACCAGAACAATATCCTGGACAATCGGGCGGCTACGGAAGGCCAGCTGAAGAGCCTGGTGGATCAGATTAGTTCCGGGACGGTGACCGGTGGGACCACGGAACTGACCGACGGCACCAACACCCATGTGTCTTCGAAAACAGAGAATAAAGTGACCACCTATACGGTCAATGTGGATGATGCCCTGACCCATATGGCCAGTGCCACCTTCGAAAAGAAGGATGGCGATGGGAACGTTACCCAGACCAGCGTCCTGGATGCCAATGGACTGATTTTGGGGACGGATGCGGATACCACGGCGGCCCGGTTCACCCGCAGCGGCATCAGCGCCGGTTCCCAGCAGATCAAAAATCTGGGCAGCGGTATCACCGGTACGGATGGGACGGTCAGCACCTACAACACCACGATCACCGGCCAGGCAGATTACAACAATGCGGCCAGCATCGGGGACGTGCACAAACTGGTCCAGGAAAAGGCTGCTGTCGGCACCAACGTGGCCGGCAACAACAGCACCCAGGCCAAACTGGCCCTGGGCGGCACCATTTCCGTCAAAGGGTCCGATGTGGCCCTCTCGTCCACAGAGACCCTGACGGATAAACTGGCTAACGACTATTCTTCTGCTAATGTGACCACCCAGGTCACCGGCAGTGACGGGAATGTGACCACCACCGTGTACCTGAAGAAAGACCTGGTGGGCCGTTCCCTGACTTTGGGGACCATCGGTTCGGACGGGAACGTGGCGGAAAGCGACAGGACTGCCTCCCTGTATCAAGCCCAGTCCCAGGCAAAGGATGATACGGCTCTGACCGGTCATCTGTTCCTGGCGGGAGAAAAACGGACAGGAGCTGCTGTGAATCCCACCGTTACCCATACTTCTGCAGATCTCTTCGTGAAAGATGGTGCGGAAGGAGATAATGCCAAGGGGGACCTGCTGAACCCGGATTATCCGGTCACCCGGATCTACTATAAGGATGAAGGGAACTATACCTATGCCCTGGCTACCATGGACGACGGCTTCTATGCGGCGGGAGATAGTGGCAAAGCGGATATCCTGCTGAATAAGACCTTGAACCTGAAGGGCGGTCTGACAATCGGCACCGGCCAAACGGCGGATGCCCTGCTCACCAGTGGGAACATCGGAGTGGTGGCCGACAGCAGCACGGATACCTTGAACCTGCGTCTGGCTAAGAAACTTACGGGCCTGACTTCCGCTGCCTTTACCGGAGATACCACCTCCCTGACGGTGGATGGGACCGGGCTGAAGCTGACGCCCAATGCGGGGTCTTCTGCCAAAGCCCTGACCCTGACTTCGGATCAGATCGATCTGGGCGGCCGGAAACTCCAGAATGTGGGCTCCGGCACCGTGGCAGAAGGTTCTACGGATGGAGTCAACGGGGGAGACGTGTACAAGGTCCAGCAGAAAGCGGAAGCGGCCCAAAAAGAAGCGGCCAAACATACCACCGTCTCCGTCAGCGGCGATGATCTGGCTCTCCAGACCACATCGAACGCCAACGGTTCCACCAATTATGAGCTGAAACTGAAGGACCAGGTGACCCTGGGGACGGAGACTGCCAAACAGATTGCCCTGGATGGGGCAAATGGGACAGCTTCTGTGGGCCAGCAGATCACCCTGGAAGGGGAAACCGGCAAGGTGACTGCTGCTTCCTTCAGCACCACCGGGAATGTGGCGGCCGGCTCTGTCTCTGTGGGCGGCATGACCCTGAACAGCGCGGAAAGCCATCCGGCGGATAAGGATAAGACCCAGTGGGTGGATAAGGATACCCTCACCGGTCTCTCCAATGTAACGTATAAGGCGGATGAAATCCACGAATCCCGGGCAGCCACGGAAGGCCAGCTCCAGGATGTGGTCAGCAAGATCAAGAACGGGGACATTTCCGGCGGAGCCCTGACTTCTGTCAGCCAGGGTTCTAATATCACCGTTTCCAGCACGCCCAGCACCGATGGGAAGAAGACAGATTACCAGGTGAGCCTGGCCAAGGATCTTTCCGACCTTTCCAGTGCGTCCTTCACCAACGGGAAGACCGGTAGCGATGCACAGGCAGCTGTAGTGGATGCCACCGGCCTGTCCTTAGGGCAGGGAGAGGAGGCGGCCCGTTTCACCCGCAGCGGCATCAGCGCCGGCGGACAACAGGTGACGAAAGTGGGCAGCGGCCTGAAGAAAATCTCTGATACCTCCTATCTCTATGATGATACGGTGGCAGGCCAGGAAAATTACAACCACGCCGCCAACATCGGGGATGTGCGTACCCTGCTCAGCGATGCTCGGGACGTGTTCGCCGGGAACAACGGCACCACCGCCACCCTGACCCTGGGTAAGACGGCTGCTTTCCAGGGATCGGATGTGGCCCTGACGGGCAGCCAGACTCTGGAGGAAGCCCTGGCCGCTGACTACTCGAAAGCCAACCTGACGGCCCGGACTGTGGGGAACAGTGACGGTTCTGTGACCACCAGCCTATATATGAAGCAGGATCTGGTGGGCCGCTCCCTGAACCTGGGACAGATCGGCAGCGATGGAAAGGTAGCCGATCCGGCTGCCCGGCTGTACACCCAGCCTGCCAGCGATACGGACAGTACCCTGACCGGCCACCTGAAACTAACCGGAATCAAAGAGACCCAGGACGGGCAGACCAGTTCGACCTCTGCAGACATCTATGTGAAGGATGCCCTGGGGTCCGATCGGACCGACAAAAATCGGTCTGAGACCCGGCTGATGTACCGGGATGGGGTGGACCAGCGGGATCACGCTGTGGCCACCCTGGATGACGGGTTCTACGTCCAGGGGGATGCCAATCAGGGGAATACCCTGGACCTTCCGCTGACCAGCACCCTGAAGATCCAGGGGAATACTACGGCCGGCTCCGGTTTGACGGCCGGGAACATCGGTGTGGTCTCCGATGGGAAAGATACCCTGACGGTCCAACTGGCGGATACCCTGACGGGGCTGAAGAAGATCAGCTTTGCCGATTCCACCGTCAGCATTGGACAGGAAGGGATCAACGCCGGTGGCAAGGCCATCAGTGGGGTAGCAGCCGGTTCGGAAGAGACCGATGCGGTGAACGTGAAACAGCTGGATGAGGCCAAGGCGGCCGCTTCTGCGGAAGTGAAGGCCGGAAAGAACGTGACCGTGAGCAAAGACACGACCAGTGCCCAAGACGGCCATGCCATCTATACGGTAGCCGCCGACTTCCAGGGAGCCGATGTGAGCGGGTCCAATGCGGTGGTCTATGACAGTGATGCTAAGACCCAGGTGACCCTGGGGGGCAGCAATTCAGCCTCGCCGGTCAAACTGACCAACCTGGCAGACGGGACCATCAGTTCTACTTCCACCGATGCGGTCACGGGCAGACAGCTGAACGAAGTGATCACTTATCGGAACCAGACCATCAATGTGGCTGGGGATACCGGTTCTGCGGTGAAGCTGAACCACGGCAACACGCTGAAGATTTCCGGGGATCCCAATATCAGCACCAGTTCCTCTGGCAGTGATACGGCCAAAGATGGCAGTCTGCAGGTTTCCCTGGCGGATAACGTGTACGTGAAGGGCATCCACATCGGCAGTACCTATCCCAGCCACAGCAGTACCAGTGTGGACAGTGTGGCCTTGACAGCCGATGCTGCCAACCAGACAGGGATCCTGACCCTGCGGGGCGATGCCACCCATGTCAGTGACGCCTATCCTCGGGCCCAGGCGGATATTTCCGTTCTCAGCGCCGATCCGGATCAGACGTATGCGGCAGCACCTTTCCTGCAGGAAGTGTACCAGACCGACAATTCTGGTACCACGACAAAGAATCAGCCTGTGCGTCTTGCCTATCGGGATAATTACAACACGGCCCACCAGATCGCTACTTTGGACGACGGCTATGTCTTCTCCGGTGACAACGGGGACAAGAACCTGACGGAAAAGCTGAACGGCACCGTGGCGCTCCGCGGCATGGATAATTCACATGCATCCCAGATTACATCGGATACGGCCAACACGTATCTGACGAAGAACAACATCGGCGTGGTGACGAAGCCTAAGGTCCTGAACGAAGACGGCTCTACCCAGGGTGGGGAAGTGGAAATCCGTCTGGCCAAGGACCTGACAGGCCTGACCAGTGCCACCTTCACCAACGACAACGGCGATACGGCAGTGATCGATGCCAAGAACCTGAAGCTGACGCTGAACGCCCAGGCGGAGGGCAAATCGCCTGTGAGCCTGACCAGCAACGGCCTGGACAATGGCAAGAATAAAATCACCAATGTGCAAGCCGGGACTTCCGACCTGGATGCGGTGAATTACGGCCAGATCAAATCCATCATCAATACGGATGGAAATATCAAGGGGCTGACCTTCGCGGCTGGGGACAACACATCGGCTACGGTGCATCTGGGGGATACCCTGAAGATCGCCGGTGCCACAGATCAGGATGGGGCCCAGAATATCCATACTACGGTGAAGGATGGGACGATGACTCTCCAGCTGGACCGGAAAGTCCAGGTGGACGAGCTCCATGTGGGTCAGAAAGGCAGCGATGCCGCTTCTCTGACCGCCGTGAAAATGGATGGAGAGACTGGTTCCATCGGCCAGCTGCATCTGCAAGGGATGGGAAATGCCCAGGCCAATATCATGACCAAGATGGGTACTGCTTCCCTGGCCAGCACCGACGCTACCACCACCCGGCTGACCTACAACAACGGCAATGTGGGCAATACCCATGAAGTCGCCATTTTGGAAGACGGGCTGCGGTTCGCCGGGGACAACTATGTGGCAGCCAGCGGCAGCACGCTGGAACAAAACGTGGTGAAGACCCAGCTGGACCAGACCCTCCATATTACTGGCGGGCAAACCGAAACCCAGCAGCTTACAGCCCTGACGGATAAGAACATCGGGGTAGTGGCGGAAGACGGCGGCCTCAGCATCCGGCTTGCTAAAGTCCTGGATGGGATGACCGACATCTACATGGGGAACAACCGGGAAATTGCGTCCCATCTGACCAAGACCGGCCTCTATCTGAACCCCAAGAGCAGTACGGAATATGTGGCGAAGTTTACCGCCGATGACGGGATCTCTGCTGGAAACCAGACCATCAATGATGTGGCTGATGGGGTGAAGGACAGCGATGCGGCTACTTACGGGCAGCTGAAGGAAGTGGAATCCAAAGCCAGTGTGGCTACCACATTGACAGTGAACCACAACCAGCCTGAGGGCAGCCTGACCCTGACGGATACTCTGGATAAGGACGGCATCCATCATGCCTATGATGTGGCCCTCAGCGACAAGGTGACCGTAGGCAGTGCCGGCCAGTCCATCACCCTGGATGGGACGGCCAATACCATCAACGGCGGCAGCTATGTACAGTTCGGTGGGCAGCATTCGTCCGACGGCAGTGTCATTGCTAACCCGCTTACCATCGGCTGGCAGTCGGCTCCGCTGCTGGATTTGGCCACGAATGAAGAAAAAGGGTCTCAGACCGGGAACTTCATCGATGGCCTCAGCAATACCAGCTGGGATCCGATGAATGTGGGATACAGTCCCAAACGGGCGGCTACAGAAGGCCAGCTGAACGATTTGGAAAAGCAGGTCTGGGACAATCCTCTCACTTTCCTAGGGAACCACGATGCAGATAAGACTGCGGACGAAAGCCAGGGCATTACGGCTGAATTGGGCTCTAAAGTCCGGATCATCGGCACCGGCACCGGGGAGGCAGGAGATTTCGATGCATCCAACCTCAACGTCATCGCCGGCAAGACACCGGATGGGAAGAGCGATGCCCTCATCATCCAGATGAAGAAGGCGCCCAGCTTCACCACGGTCCATGCCGGGACTCCCGATGCACAGGGGGTCTATCCGGTGAATGTGGGCCAGGTGACGGTTACCCGGGATGGCAAGACGGAGACCGTGGATGGGGTGGTCATCACCGATGGTCCCATGATCACCAAAGACGGGATCAATAACTACGGGAAACAGATCACCCATCTGAAGAGCGGTGGTATCTACAACGAGGAAGATAAGAAGTACCATTACGAAAGTGATGAAGTAGGGACTAACGCTGCTACCATCCAGGATGTGAAGAACATTGCCCAGGCGGTTGCCCAGTCTGAAACGGAAGCCAAACGGGTGACCGTGAGCGGCGTCAATGACAATATCACGGTGACCCCTGCTGCAGACAATCCCAACCACTATCAGGTGAAGCTCAGCGACACCCTGAAGCTGGGCCAGGATTCCAAGAGCAATCCCAACATCCTCATCGATGGACAGAATGGAAAAGTGACGGTGGGCAGCGGCTCCACCGGGAACAATTCCGTCGTCATCGATGGGAATGGCGGGACGGTGATCATCGGCAACGGTACTAGCGGCCACCAGAAGGTAACCATCAGCGGCAATGACGGTACCATCAGCGGTCTCACCAACAGGACCATCGATGCTTCGGATTTTGCCACTAAGGGACGAGCTGCTACGGAAGAACAGCTGAAACAGGTGGCCGATTCGGTGAGCAATCTGGATAAGACGGCTTCCAAGACGGACTACCAGCTGGTGGGAGAAAAGGACAAGGAGGGGAACTATACCGGGGACTATAAGGTTTCCGATGACAACCAGGTGAAGCTCCATGTCCAGGATCAGATGCATCCGGACCAGGTGAAGGATATCACCATCGACAATGTGGCCAAGGCTTCGGATCTGGGCGATGTTTCCCAAATCAGCGAAGACATCCGGAACAAGGAGAACAACAATGTGGTGGATGCCCTGAACAACCTGAACCAGAAGGTGAAGGATGCAGCCAATGGCAGCTGGGAGAGCCAGATCGACGGGGAAACCGTGAAGAAGGTCAAGGCTGGCGACGTCCAGAACTTCACCAGCGGGGACAATATCGAACTATCCAACGACAACGGTGCCATCAAGATTGCCACCAAGAAGGATGTCTCCTTCAATAAGGTGACCATCGGCAGCGGGGACAGCAAGATGACCCTGGATAAGGACGGCCTCCAGGCCGGCAAGGTGAAAGTCTCCAGCGAGGAAATCAACGCTGGGGGCAATCGGATCCAAGGCGTGGCTGACGGGAAGGAAAAAGACGATGTAGCCACCGTGGGGCAGCTGGAGAAGATCGCCGGTTCTGCCGGACAGGCCATCAATGAACTGGGGAACCATCTGAACCGGATGGACAACCGGATCAACCGGGTGGGCGCCGGGGCAGCCGCTCTGGCAGCTCTCCATCCTGTGGAAACCGACGGCCGGTGGAGCCTTTCCGCCGGGTTCGGCAGCTACCGGAATGCCAACTCCCTGGCTTTCGGGACCTTCTACCGGGCTTCGGACAACGTCCTGTTCAACATGGGTGCCACCGTGGGCAACGGAGAGAACATGATCAATGCCGGGTTCAGCATCGCCCTGGACCGGAATCCCGCTGTGACGGGGCTGACCAAAGCGGCCATGGCCCGGGAAATCCGGAACCTGAAACAGGACAACAAGGCCAAAGATGCCCAGGTCAAGGACCTCCAGAATCAGGTGGATGCCCTGAAGAAGGAAAACGACGATACCAAGGCCAAGCTGGCCCTGATCATGGCGAAACTGGGGATGTAAAAGATAGGGGCTGTTGCATGCGCAACACCCCCTTCTTTTCTCATTTTCCCCCTTGCTTTTCCTATAAAACCTGCTATAATAAACTATGTAAAGAGTTTTTAATAAAAATTATTAAAAAGTAGCTCTTTCAGAACAATACTCTGAAAGAGCCTGTCAACAAGGGGAGGCTTTCTTATGAAAAAGTTCATTTGCAGAGTGTGCGGTTATGTGTACGAAGGGGAAGAAGCTCCGGAAAAGTGCCCTCAGTGCGGTGCTCCGAAAGATAAATTCGATGAATTGAAGGAAGGCGTAAAGGAATACGCCGATGAACATGTGGTAGGCGTTGCCAAGGGTGTGGATGAACGGGTCCTGGAAGGCCTGCGTCAGCACTTCACCGGCGAATGCTCCGAAGTAGGGATGTACCTGGCTATGAGCCGGGTGGCTGACCGGGAAGGATATCCGGAAGTGGCAGAAGCCTACAAACGGATCGCTTTCGAAGAAGCAGAACATGCGGCCAAGTTTGCCGAACTGCTGGGTGAAGTGGTCACCGACAGCACCAAGAAGAACTTGGAAATGCGGGCGGCTGCAGAACAGGGGGCCTGCGCCGGCAAGAAAGAAATCGCTACCCTGGCCAAACAGCTGGGCTACGATGCCATCCATGATACGGTCCATGAAATGGCCAAGGATGAAGCCCGTCACGGCCGTGTATTCGACGGACTGCTGGCTCGGTATTTTGCAAAATGATTCCTTCAAAAAAAGGGGGCTGTTGCGTATGCAGCAGCCTCTTTTTGCATACTGTCGATTTGCTGATTTTTGTAAATTATGGTACTCTATTGCTGAACGATATACTTGATTTTTTTACGTGAATCAGTAATTTTGCGAAAAATGAAGTAAATTATGGCAAAAAAATGATATAATAAATGACAAGACAGTACGAAGTTGGAGGAACAGGCAGGTATGGTGAAAATCAATTCTTCTCTTTCCAAAGAAAAAAGGATCCTAAAAGCAGCAGAAAAAGTATTCTCCCATAAGGGCTATTCCCAAGCCACCCTGGATGAGATCATCCAGATTGCGGATACGGGCAAGGGGACCGTCTACAAATATTATAAGAATAAGGAAAATCTGTTCTACACCCTGGTGGAAGCCAAGAACCGGAAACTAGTGAAAGACCTGCAGCAGGCAGTGGAGAGCTGTGAGGCGTTTGGGGACCAGTTCCAGGCCTATATCTTTGCTTTTTTACGTTTTCTCCACAAGAATGAGACCCTTTGGGCCGTCATCTTGTTCGAGCTGCTCAATGAACAGGCTGGGTGGCGGCTGATTTGGGACGAGGAAAAGCGGGACTGGAGGCTGGAAGTCCGTTGGGGCAAGAAACCTTCCGAAAAGGATATCTCCGTAAAACGCCGGTATGCAGAACTGATCCGTTCAGAAATCGTCATTCTCCGGGATATCTTCCAGAGAGCTATGGATGATTCCTATCTCCTGCCTATCTATGATTTGCCTGTGATGACCCAGAATTTCTATTTCAGCATCTTCATGCTGAGCAATCAGGGCGTGTTGGATGTAGATAATATGGAAGAAACGGTAAAAGGGATGATCGACAGGTTCCTCTACGGTCATATTGAAAGAAAAGAAGGCGCGGCACGGTAGTGTGCAGCACCTTCTTTTATGATTCTTTACAGCCGATGGGAGGAATTCAGTACATCCCGCATCTTGTGGGCTACCATCTTTTTGATGGCTTCCCGGCCTTTACCCAGGTAGGAACGGGGATCGAAATCCTCCGGATGCTCGTACAGGTACTTCCGGATGGAAGCAGTCATGGCCAGCCGCAGGTCCGTATCGATGTTGATCTTGCAGACCCCGTAGGTGCCGGCTTTTTTCAGCATATCTTCCGGGCAGCCCTGGGCACCGGCCAGTTTGCCGCCGTACTTGTTGCATTCGTCTACGAATTCCGGGATGACGGTGGAAGCCCCATGGAGCACCAGAGGGAAGCCAGGGAGCATGTTGGTGATCTTCTCCAGACGGGGGAAATCCAGTTCCGGTTTGCCTTTGAACTTATAGGCCCCATGGCTGGTGCCGATGGCGATAGCCAGGGAATCCACTCCGGTCCGTTCCACGAATTCCACGGCCTGGTCCGGATCCGTGTAGGTGGCGTCTTTGGTGTTCACTTTCACAGCATCTTCCACACCGGCCAGTTTCCCCAATTCAGCTTCTACCACCACGCCTTTGTTGTGGGCATAGTCCACTACCCGTTTGGTCAGTTCGATATTTTCTTCAAAAGGATATTTGGAACCGTCGATCATCACAGAAGTGAATCCGCCGTCCACGCAGGCTTTGCAGATGTCGAAATCTGCACCGTGGTCCAGATGCAGGGCGATGGGCAGGCCCGTATCTTCCATGGCTGCTTCCACCAGGTGGAGCAGGTAGTTGTGTTTGGCATACTTCCGGGCACCGGCAGAAACCTGCAGGATCAGGGGAGACTGTTCTTCCTGGGCCGCTTCCACGATCCCCTGTACGATTTCCATATTGTTGACGTTGAAGGCACCAACGGCATAATGGCCTTCGTAGGCTTTCTTGAACATTTCTTTAGTGGTTACAAATGGCATGTTGAAACCTCCTTGAATTTCTCTTGCTCTTCATTATATCATATCTCATCCCAACATGGGGAGAATGTTGGAACGACACCCCCAAGCCCTCTGGAAATCCTGGGGGAGGGGAGCGGTGATTTCTGCCTCTTTTTCCGTGAAAGGTTCTCGGAACCGGATCTTCCAGGCATGGAGGTAATGGCGTCCCGGTGCGCCGGGGGCCCCATAGAGGGTGTCCCCCAATAGGGGATGGCCGGCGGCCACTGCATGGACCCGGATCTGGTGGGTGCGGCCTGTTTCCAGCCGGAACAGGACCAGGGAAAGACCGTCTTCTTCGGCCAGGACCTGATACCGGGTCCTGGCCGGGAGCCCCCCGGGAGCGACTTGCCGTTCTACGATGGAACCGGGTTTTCGGGCGATGGGCCCATCCAGGAGCCCGGTACTTTCTTTCCAGGCTCCCAGGGTGATCCCCAGATAGGTCTTTTCCAGCTTCCTTTGGGCCAGCATATGGTGGAGACAGGCATTCTTGGCGAACAGGACCACTCCGGATGTCTCCCGATCCAACCGGGAAACGGGATGGACCGCACTGGGGATCCCCTGCTGCCGGAAATACCAGGCCACCTGCCGGCTCAGAGCCGGGGTCCGTTCAGCTCCCGCATTGTGGGTCACCAGACCCGCCGGCTTGTCCACCGCCAAGTAGAGTTCCGTTTCTTCCAAGATGGCAGGCAGCTTTTCTTCCGGTTCCAGGGTGCAGGCTTCCGGAAGGAAGTCCCAGCGGATCCGGGACCCGGGCTGGAGCAGCAGGTCTTGTTGGACGGTTTCTCCATTCACCTGGAGGGCACCGGCTGCTTTCAGCTTTTTCCAGTAGGTGCCGGAAAGGCCCCGGCTCTGGAGGAAAGTCTTCAGCCGCTGGGGCCGTTCTGTAAGGGGCAGCTGGAGTTCCATCAAATCACCTTCTGGCCCAGGACTGCAGCCAGGACTCCGAAGAACAGGCTCAGGACCATGTACAGGGCCGCCGTCACCGGGGCTCCTTTATCCACCAGCTGCTGGCTTTCCAAGGCAAAAGAAGAAAAGGTAGTGAACCCGCCGCAGATGCCCACCTTCAGGAACAGGGCCAGCCGGGGATGGAGGCTGTTCCGGGCAGCCAGGGCTGCCACCAGGCCGATGAGGAAGGCACCGATGATATTGATGGAAAAGGTCTTGAGAGGGAACCCGCTGCTGTGTTCCAGGGGGACCAGGCCGATCAGATACCGGCAGACGGACCCGATGAATCCTCCCAAGCCTACAATCAAACATTCTGTCATAGAAAAGACCCCTTTATCAATAGGACTAGGAAGTATTATACCACAGACTGCAAAAATGCTCAGAGGAAAACACCTGTACGGATTTGTTCATCCTATGATACAATATTTCCAGAAGGAAAGATAAGCAGGAGGCACAGTCAGATGGCAGCAAAGAAAAGCTACGCAGTACGCAAAGGACGGAAAATCGGCTTGTTCGGCACCTGGGCAGAATGCCAGGAGCAGGTGACAGGATTTCCCGGAGCCCGTTTCAAGGGATTCGCCAGCCAGGAGGAAGCAGAAGCCTGGCTCCAGGGCGATGATGCAGCCGGAAATAAGCCAACTGTCCCTTGTCCCGGGACGGCAGCAGGAAAGAAGGCAGCCAGGGAACAGGCCGCCCAGGAAGGGAACCTGGAAGAGGAAGATTATGTGATCTATACGGATGGATCCTGCCTGCGGAACCCAGATGGACCGGGGGGATGGGCTTTCGTGGCGGAAAAGACGGCCACTGGGGAAGTGACAGAACGGTCCGGCGGGGAACCCTCCACCACCAACAACCGGATGGAACTGACGGCTGCCATTGAGGCCCTGGCCTTTGCTCCGGAAGGAGCCCGGGTGGCTCTCTACACGGACAGCCAGTATCTCAAGAACGGGATCACCCAGTGGGTAGCCGGCTGGAAACGCAGAGGCTGGAAAAAGGCAGACGGGAATCCGGTGCTGAACCAGGGACTTTGGATGGAACTGGATCGATTGTATGGCAGCCATACCGTCACCTTCCACTGGGTCAAAGGTCATGTGGGGATCTCTTTGAATGAGCGGTGCGATGAACTGGCCAAACAGGAAGCCTTGAAAGCCAAATAACGGCAGGGAACGAGGGGGAGCGCAGCGTGCAGCGTCATCCCTCTTTCTTTTTCGATATTTTTATCGTATAATAAACTATTGTGAGTAAATAGCTTAAAACTCTAGGTTTTAAGCCGTTTTTGTGTAAGACGGCAAAAATACGGCAAAAATTAAAAAATGGCTTCGATGCCATCTGCCGCCCGGTCCCGCACGTCCTGGGTGTAGTCCAGGTAGATGTTGGACACGGTGGCCACGGTGTCACCCAGGACGGCCGCCACCAGGTTGACGTCGCCGGTCTCCTGGAGCAGAAGGGTGGCAAAGGTGTGGCGGAGGGAGTGGATGGACCTGCCAGGATAGTGGACCCGGATGTAGTAGCTGGTATAGTAGATCAGACTGTAGGTGCTGGTGCCGCCCAGAATCCGACCGTCAAAGGAGAGAGGGTGCTCCTGCCGCCATCTGGTCAGAGCCTGGAGGACGGCAGCGGAGGCGTGGATGGTCCTATAGCTGTTGCGGGTTTTGCAGGTTTTAAAAGCAAACCCGCCCTGGGGAGCTTTGGCCCACTGCTTATTAACCGTAAGAGTACCCCGGGTCCAGTCCACGTCGTCCCAGGTAAGCCCAAGTATCTCTCCCCGGCGCATCCCGGTCCGGACAGCCAAAAAGCACAGGAGCCAGGAGTAGGGGCGGGGCTTGAGCCGGGTGAGCAGCTGATCAACCTCCTGCCGCGTAAAAGCCCGGATGGCGTGCTTTTTCTTAGCCTTTAGACTCCGCACCTCCCGGGCGGGATTGACGCGGATCAGCTTATAGACGGTGCGGGCGTGCTCCAGGACGGTCTTGAGGGCCGCCAGGGCAAGGTTGAGCGTAGCAGGAGCCCGGTCCGGCACTTGGAGGGCGTTGACGACGGCAGCGGTAGTCAGCTCCCGGACCGGTGTATCCAAGAGAGCACCAAAGAGATCCAGCCCGTGGCGGTATGCGTTGAGGGTGCTCCAGGAGAGCTCCCGCTTTTTATCCCTGGCAAAAAGCGCCCAAAACTGCCTCAAAGTGATGTCCTGTAGAGTTGGATCCGTGGTCAGCCCCTCGGTCTTTTTGACCTCCTCCAGGAGCTCATCCTGATGCTGGCGGGCCTCTCTCTGGGTCTTAAAGCCCTGACGGGTCTTTTGCCGCCATTTTTTGCCGACCTTGTAGGACAAGATCAGGCAGACGCTGCCGTTTTTGGTCCGGTAGCTAAAATGATAATCCATACAATCAGCCTCCTTGCTGGTCAATCCAGGGGAGGCTGTGATACAATATAGGTGCAGCCTCCCTGGTAGTGGGTAAGGTTTTGCAGAGCCCTCACGGCAGTCACGTTGCCGTGAGGTTTTTTTTTATGTTTCAAACGATTTTAACTCGATAAAACTCGCATTTTAACTCGATTTAACGCGATTTAACTCACAAATCAAATGATCATCAAATGATTTTAATTGATTTAGTTACGATACGCCTGGTGGATCCAGGGCTTACCAAAGGAGTCCGGATCAATACTTTCCGGCTGGCTCCAGTCGATACCCTTAGCCTTGGCCGCCCGGAGCTCCTCCTGGAATATCTTGGCCTCGGACTCCTTACCGCTGTTTTTGTTGACCAGGGTGCCGTTGACGATAAAGGCCACGCGCTCCACAGGCTGGCCGCTCTTAAAGGCTCCGGCAAAGACCGGGATGGCCTTGAGCTTCATAGCCTTTACCGCCAGGCCCGCGGTAGGGGCGTCGGTGTACTTGGCCCATACGTTGACGTTGTACTTGGTGTCGTCGATTTTGTTGATCTCGATACGCTCCAGGTAGACGGCTGCTGTATCCACCTTAAAGCTCTTGACGGCGTCCGCTATGCTGGACTGGATCTTGGCCTCCGGGGTGCCGGCCTCTGCGGTCACCACATTGGGCTGCTTGGCGGGGGCGGATGCCTTTTTGTCATCGTCCCCACAGCCTGCGGCCACCAGCATCAGGATGGCCATAGCCACCAGCAGTCCCTTTTTGATCGTATTCGTCATCATAATCTCCTCCTATTGATGATATTTGAAAAGCTTTTGCATCTGGCGCAAAGGCTCCTGCAGCCGCATAGGATCAAGCATACGCACGGGCAGATAAGCCTTGCCCCCTCTGGCCTCCCAGATGCGGGTCTGTGTCTGATCGTACTCGTGCCGGTACTGGTCAGTCAGGATGTCCATGGCATGCTGATCATAGAGATCGCGGATGTGATTGACGTAAGAATCAAAATTTTCTGCCCTCTCCGGCTGCGCCAGGAGCAGGGAGGCACGGCCCAGGATCTCCCGGGAGCGGTAGTAGGCCGCCTCCTTACTGAGCCGGAAGGCGCTCCGAAGCAGGGCAAACAGACTGTAGACACTGATCCGGTAGGGCCAAATGATGGCCATGGCCACCTCCAGCGGGGCCAAAAAGACACTGGCAAAGTAGTCGGCCTCCCGCTCCATCTCAAGCTGCACATCAGGAGGGGTCAGCAGCCCCTGCTCCCGGTAGTACGCCTCTTGATCAAAATGTCCCAAAGTGATGTGCCCCAGCTCGTGTGCCAGCGTAAAGCGCTTACGTCCCGGGACAATCCCCTGGGAGTCGTTGTAAGCCACGACCGTGCGGCCGCTCAGCTGGAGCGTGGCGGCGTCTGCGGAGTTGAGCCGCAGGGAGAGCTGCTCCGGAGCCACGCCAGCACGCTGGGCCAGCCTGCTGTAGGTGCAGACCCGGACCCCCATGGAGTGCCGGACCCGGCTGACCAGGTCCGGCAGGCAGACGGGGAAGGCTGTGATCCCCAGGTCTGCCAACGTATCCATAGCGGCCTCCGTACAGTGGTGCTTGATGTCTAGATCCATCGGTCAATCTCCTTTCTCGTCGCCGTCCAGGGCGGATAAGACCTTGGTGGCGGTTTTAATGTTTTGATTGCTGGATTTGATGGCCTTGCGGGCCAGCAGCCGCAGGTCCTCGTTGGACCGGAGGGCGCTGATGATGTCATCCAGACTATCCTCCTCGTCCTCATCTATATAGTCAGGCTCCCCGGCATCCATGGGCACGTCGTACCCCATCAGCCAGGCCGGGTCCACACGGAGCGCCTGGGCGATCAGGTCCACTTTGTCCTGCTTGGGTTTCCAGGTGCCTTTAAGATAGGTACTGATGGAGCCTTTGCTGATGCCGGTCCGCTCGTGGAGCTCGGTCTGGGTCATCCGGCGGATTGCCAGAGCCTCTTTAAATCGTTGGTCAAAGGTAGATCTCTTCATATACATCACCTCTCATGTTCCTATTATACCATGAAAATCTGAATTTTTTTCAGAATTTCTGAAAAAAGTATTGCATAGCTGAAAATCCTGTTGTATAATGAGTTCAGAATTTCAGAACAGCTGAAAGGGGGTGAAAGGCTATATGTCCTACGAATACAGCAAACTGAAAGGCCGCATCAAAGAGATTTTTGGCACCCAGGAAGCCTTTGCAGCGGCCATGGGCATGAGCTCTGCGGCGCTTTCTGCCCGGCTCAACAACGTCAACAACTTCAGCCAGGCGGAAATCGACCTGGCCTGCAAGCTGCTGCACATTCCTGACGGGGAGATCCGGAGCTATTTTTTTTGCCGGCTGAGTTCAGAAAATCGGAACTACCGCCGGGAAGCATGACAGGAAAGGTCATCGACTACAAGGCCTACAACGCCTGCTGGTATGGGCACATCTTCAAGCACTATAAAGATGCTGAGACGGCCCGGGCGTACAGTCTGTGGCATGAGCCGGACGACCGGATCGTCAAGGTCTGGGGCGGCTGGAAGCTCATGAGGAGACTGTAGGGGCCGAGGGAAAGGAGAGCTTTTGAGATGGAGAGACTGACTTACAGCACCAAAGAGGCCGCTGAGGCCCTGGGGCTGTCCGTGGACACCATCCGCAAGATGGAGGCTGACGGATCGTTGCCCAGGCTCAAAAAGATCACCGGCTGCATCCGCTTTAGCCGGAAGGACGTGTTGGCCTGCGCTGACCTGGTGGACCAGGATGTGCGGCCCAGCCAGATCCGACTGCTCAAAGCGGACCTGGACCGGGAGCGGGCCGAAAACGAGCGGCTCCGGGGACGGATCCGGCAGCTGGTGATCGCCGCCAACCAGGCGGCCGTGGAGGTGGGCCTATGACAGACCGAGCAGACGAGCTGGAGCGCTGGGACCGGATCCGGGCCAACGCCGACTGGCTCCTGGCCCAGCAAGGCCTCCCATACGTATCCGCCAGCCGGATGATGGGAATGTCGGAAAACTACCTGCAGCAGTTTATCATGGGCTACATCCACAAGATCCCAGCGGCGGCCCTGGACAAACTCTTAGATGTACTGGGGGTGCCGCCCATGACGCTCCTGCGGGAGCCGGTGGAGGTGCCGTGGCCTCTGTCCAAAAAAGAGCTGCGGACGGCCGTAACCAAGCTGGAGGCGCTCCGGAGACGCAAGGCCATGACCCGGGCGGCCTTTGGCTACTGGCTGGGCTACCGCTGCCGGACCGGCTGGCAAAACGTGGTCAAGGGCCACAAAAAGATAAGCAGGGCCACATGGATCCGGATCGGGATCAAGACCGGGATCCCCCTGGCCAGGCTGATAGGGAGGGAGAGCTGATGTTGATACGATACCTTATCGATGACGCCTTTTTGGACGCCGTCGACGATCTGGTGGAGGCGGTCCGGGACCTGCCCCGTACAAGCGTGCTGGGGCTGACATCCACACTGACGGACCTGCAGGCTAAGCGCCAAAAAGTCCAGGACATGATGGACGATGGCTTTTACGACATAGACGTGCCGGAGCTAAAGGAGAGTGATCAAGATGAGGACAGCCGATAAAATCGCAGCCGTCGTGCTGGTGGTGTCAGGTCTGACCCTACTGAGCCCTGGGGCGGATGCCCTTACAGCACAGACGGAGAGACCGGCATCGGAGTACGATACGGTGGCCAGAGTGGTCCTGCCCGGGCAGTCGCTCTGGGACATCTGCTCCAAGCTGGATAGCTCAGAGGACATCCGGGACATCATCGACCGTTGCCGGGTGGATAATGATGTGGCCGACCCGGGGACCCTGCAGCCGGGGAAGGTCCTCATGATCAGATACAAGAGGTGAGCCGTGGAAAACTGGGAAAGACGAAAGTACCTGCTTGACGGTATCCGGAAGGCACTCCACGTTAAGCAAAACCAAGGCATTAGCGACGATGACCTAGACATGGTCATCGCCTGGAGCAACACAATGTGCCCTCTTCAGTTCGCGCCAATGATCGAAATCATTAAAGAGTGCCCAATGAACAATCCGGGAAAATGGGGAAATGATTATAAATGCCACGAGTGCTGGATGAGTCTGCTAATCGATAACCGACTACGCAAGTATTTGGAGTTTATCGAGGGGTCTGAAAGAGGTGATTAAAAATGGATAAAGACAAAGAACTGGCACGACTGCGGAAAATTGATACCGAACAAAAAGCCAGGGTACTGGGTCATCTGGAAACGGCCCTGAACGCTGCTGATGTCCATGTGTTTTTGAGCTACGATCCTCATGCAGAGACAGTCCATATTATGTTTAACCGTTACAGCGCAAAACCGGAAATCGTGGTCAACGTCCACATGGACAACGCGGCGGCCATGCTCTACGACATCTTTAAGCAGGCCGGCCCTGAGCTGGTAGCGGAGGCGTGACCATGGACAAGGAAAAGAGAGAGCCTTTTATGGCGGATCTTTTTGGAGATCAAACCACGGATCTGTCACGGCCAGGAGTTGACTGCCGGATCACGGAAAAGGCCTGGAAGGTGGTCAAGGACCCTGCCACAGGACGGTACCGACTGCTCCGGGAGGTCCTGATCACAAAGGTCCTAAAGGACTACTACAAAGAGGACTACCATTGCCGATGCGAGGCGGACGCCATGGCGGCGTACCTCAACCGGGAAAGGAGAAGGAAGCATGACCAAGAATGACAACTATCTTGACCTCCTGCGGGAGGAAAAGCCGACGCCCCGCCAAAAGGCTGCCCTGGATAAAGCCAAGAATGCCCTAAAGGCAGCAGGATTTGCCTACTGGGCCATCATAGCGAGGGATGTTGTGGAGGACGGAGATAGCCGGAAGATCATGAGCGTAGCCTCCGATCTGCGGATGGACGTACGGTTCAGCGCCTGCGCGGCCAGAACCATTTTCTCGGAAGTCCTGCCCCATCTGGAGGCCCCTAAAGAACAGCTGGCCTACCTGACAAAAATCATTAAGGCAACACTGGCCGAGGTCAACCCCGCCCTGGCCAAAGAGATCGAGGACCGCGTCAATCGTAAAGACCAATCCGCTGAGCTGGAAAAGATGAACTGAAAGGGGGTGAGGAAAAATGCTGAGAGTGTTTAAAAACAAAGCCGAGGTCGGAGCGGTATCCCGGGCCATCAAAGGACTGAGTGATGCCGGCTTTGATGAGTGGGCCGTCCTGGCTGCCAAGCAGGACGATAGTGCACCAACCGGCGCTGTCTCGTTTAAGATGCGTCCCGGGGTTGCTTTGGACTGTGCGGACGAGCTGATCAAACATGCAGCCTCACAAGCGCAGACAGAGACCGACCGGGAAACCCTAGCCGAAACCCTGCTTACGATAGCCGTCAGAGGGATGCGGACCGCAGGGCTCCCCTGGGCCCGCGAACTGGAAAAGATGCTCGCAAAAGGAGGTGAGGAAAAATGATCAGGAAAGCAAATCAAGCGGAGATACTGGCCCTCGGGACGGCCGCTGATGCCCTGCACATGGTGGGGCTCAGGCACACCATCCAGCTGGGCTGGTCCAAGCCACACGACGGGGATATGGTCCTGGCTGCTGATGAGACCGTCGATGCATACGACTGTATGGAGGCGGCGAGCGCTCTGGCCGGGATGGCCGGGATCAAGGCAATGCAAGCAGGGGAGAGCCGACTGACTGTCAGCCATGCACTCTGGGCCATGCTGGTATCGGTGGCGACGGACCTGGGGCTGTCCGACGAGGAATTTGACCAAGGCCGGGAGATGACCCTAAAGGATATAGAGGTCGCCCTTCGGGATGACAAAAAATGACCTGCCCTTTTATAAGAGCAGGTCAGCCGAAAAAAAAATCGAAAACCTACTGTGATTATACCACAAATCGAAAGGAGATAAACCATGGATTTAAACATCAACATCAAGCTGACCTGTGACGACTATATGGTCCGTCTGGTCGACACCGTCGTCCGGAGCCTGGATGCCATCGACGGGGCAGTAGCTCCGATGGTCAAAGCCCCGGCAACCAAACCGACTACCGCACCGGCTCTCGCTGCACAACCGCAGCAGGCTGCACCAAAAGCCGCCAGCGTGCAGCAGACCGGGGCTTTGTTCCCTCCGGCTCCGGTGGTACAGCAAACCCCGGCTCCCGCACCTACTCCTCAGCCTGCACCAGTAGTGCCCACGGCTCCGGCACGGACCTATAGCCTCAACGACCTGCTGACGGCAGCAGCGCCGCTGATGGATCAGGGTAAATTCCAGGAGCTGTCCGCACTGACGGCCAAGTATGGTGTCAAGAGCTTTACCGACATCCCCGAGGATCAGTACGGCAATGTGGCTGTTGATCTGCGGGCCCTAGGGGCGGCCTTATGACAGCCCATGCCCTCCTCTCTGCCTCTGGGGCAGCCCGGTGGATGCACTGCACCGGGTCACCCAAGCTGGAGAGGGACTTCCCGGACACTACCAGCGCCTACGCCAAAGAGGGGACCCTGGCCCACGCCATCTGCGAGTTAAAGCTGCGCAAGTTTGCCGTGGAGCCCATGGGCAAATCCACCTACACCAGGCGACTCAACAAGCTCAAAAAAGAGCCGGAGTACCAAAAGGAGATGGACGGCTACACCGACGACTACCTGGACCGGGTCAAGGCCATCATCCTGGCCTATCCTCACAAGCCCCATGTGGCCTGTGAGCAGCGGGTGGACTTTTCCGCCTGGGTGCCCGGGGGGTTCGGGACAGCCGACTGCATTGTGGTGGGGGACGACATCCTCCACATCGTGGACTTTAAGTACGGCAAGGGAGTAGAGGTGGACGCCCATGGCAATCCGCAGATGAGACTGTATGCCCTGGGGGCGGCAGAACTCTACAAGATGCTGTGGCGAATCCGGACGGTACGGATGACCATCATCCAACCCCGGCTGGGCAACTACAGCACCGACGAGATGCCTTACCAGGAGCTCCTGGACTGGGCGGACAAGGTGGTCAAACCGGCAGCCCAGGAGGCGGCAGGGGAGCAGGGGCATTTTGAGCCGGGAGACTGGTGCCGGTTCTGCCGGGCAAAACAGCAGTGCAAGGCCCGAGCGGAGTACTTTGCCGCCATGGCCAAGGACGCCAAGGCCCATTCGGACCCAAGGCTGATGACCCCCGAGGACCTGGGGCGGTACCTCAAAGCCGCCAAACTGCTTAAGGCCTGGGCCGAGGATATGCAAGAGTTTGGCCTGACCCTCTGTCTGGACGGCAAGGAGGTCCCCGGCTGGAAAGCAGTAGAGGGGCGAGGCAGCCGGGCCTTTACGGACCAGGAAGCCGCCTTTAAAGTCCTGATGGATCATGGGACGGAGGAGGCCATGCTGTACAACCGGGTGCCCCTGACCCTGGCCCAAGCCGAAAAAGTGGTGGGCAAAAAGGAGTTTGCCGCCTTGGTAGGCTCCTACATCGACAAAAAACCGGGCAAGCCCACCCTTGTCCCGGAAGCCGACAAACGGCCGGCCATCACCAACAAGCCGACTGCAGAACAAGTGTTTACTAAAATGGAGGAATGAAAATCATGAGAAACACCCAAGTAGTGCTGGAAAACGTAAGACTGTCCTATGTGCATCTGACCAAACCCTATGCTGCACAGCCTGGCCAGGAGGAAAAGTACTCTGTGACCATCCTGCTGCCCAAGACTGATACGGCGGGCAAAGCCAAGCTGGATGCCGCCATCGAGGCCGCCAAAGACTGGGGCCGGGAAAAGAAATGGGGCGGCCAGGTCCCTCCTATCTGCCCCACTCCTATCCATGACGGGGACGGAGTCAAGCAAGACGGTACGGAGTTTGGTCCGGAGTGCAAAGGGATGTGGGTTATGACTGCATCCAGCAAGGCCGACCAGCCGGTAGAAGTAGTGGACCGGCAGCTCAATAAGATCCTGGATCCCACCCAGATCTACAGCGGGATGTATGCCAACGTCTGCATCAACGTCTATCCGTATGTGTACGTGGCCAAAAAGGGCATCGGCTTTGGGCTGGGGCCCGTACAAAAGACCGCTGACGGGGAAAGCTTCGGGGGCGGTGCTCCTACAGCAGCCAGCGTCTTTAGCGCTATGGGAGGCTCCGACCAGGGAGCTGCGCCAAAGATCAACCCGCTGACCGGGCAGCCGATGTGACACAGGGGGCCCGGAAGGGCCCTCTTTTTACTCTGATGAAAGGAGGGACGACCAATGCAGCATCATCTGAGCATCGACATCGAGACGTACAGTGACCAGGACATCGGGGCCGTGGGCGTCTTTAAATACGTGGACACCCCGGAATTTGAGATCCTGCTCTTTGCTTACAGCTACGATTTCGGCGATGTCAAAGTGGTGGACCTGGCCCAGGGGGAGACCATCCCGGAGCAGGTCGTCAAGGACCTGTACAACCAGGATGTGATCAAGCACGCCTACAACGCCGCCTTTGAGATCACCTGCCTCAACCGGGCGGGGATGTACACACCGGCGGACCAGTGGCGGTGCACCATGATCCATGGGATGTACCTGGGCTATCCGGCCGGACTGGCCCGGCTGGGCAAGGTACTGGGCCTGCCGGAGGACAAGCAAAAGATGAGCGTGGGCAAGTCCCTGATCAGTTATTTTTGCAAACCCTGCAAGCCCACCCGCACCAACGGCGGGCGGACCCGAAACAAGCCCTACGGCGATCCGGACAAGTGGGAATTGTTTAAAATCTACAACCGCATGGACGTGGTGACCGAGATGGAGGACTACAAGCGGCTCCAGCCGTTCCCGGTCCCTCAGGAGGTCCAGGATGACTGGGTGACTGACTACTACATCAACGCCCGGGGCATCCAGGTGGACAGGGCCCTGGTGGCCGGTGCCCTTAAGATCAACGAGGCCAACCGGGAGGAGCTGTTGACCCGGTCCAAAGCGCTGACCGGACTCCCCAACCCGGGGAGCCGGGCGCAGCTGCTGCCCTGGCTCAAGGAGCACGGGGCGGACCTGCCGGACCTGACCAAGGAGACGGTCAAAGAGGCCCTCAAGACGGCCACAGGAGATGTCCGGGAGGTCCTGGACATCCAGAGCCGCCTGGCCAAGAGCAGCGTCAGCAAGTACGAGGCCCTGGACCGGGCCACCTGTATGGACGGGCGGATCCGGGGGACCCTACAGTACTACGGCGCTGGACGGACGGGGCGATGGTCCGGCCGTCTGGTGCAGGTCCAAAACCTGCCCCACGACGTACCCCTGGCCATCGATACGGCCCGTGCCCTGGTCAAACGGGGCAGCCTGGAGGAGCTGCGGCTGCTCTACGGCAAGGTGTCCGACACCCTGAGCCAGCTGATCCGGTCGGCGTTTATCGCAAAACCCGACAGCGTCTTTGTGGTGGCTGACTTTTCCGCCATCGAGGCCCGGGTGCTGGCCTGGCTGGCCGGGGAGGAATGGCGCCAAAAGGTCTTTAAGGACAATGGAGACATCTACTGCGCCTCCGCCAGTGCCATGTTTAAAGTGCCCGTTGTCAAGCACGGCATCAACGGCCATCTCCGGCAAAAGGGCAAGATTGCCGAACTGGCCCTGGGCTACGGAGGCGGGACGAACGCCCTCATCACCATGGGGGCCCTCAAGATGGGCCTCACGGAGGACGAGCTGCCGGGCATCGTACAAAAATGGCGGGAGGCTAATCCCAATATCAAGGCCTACTGGTACCGGGTGGAGAAAGCCGCCATGGACGCCATGGCCAAAGCGGAGGCCCAGGACATCGGACACGGGATGTGTTTTGCCCGAGAAGCCAACCTGCAGTATGGCTATGACTACCTGACGGTCCGGCTCCCCAGCGGGCGGAAGCTCTACTATCCCCAGCCCATGACCGGGCCCAACCGCTTTGGCGGCGAGGAGATCCGGTACAAGACCTGGGTGGGGACACGATGGATCTACAACGGGACTTACTCCGGTAAGTTGGTGGAAAACATCACCCAGGCAGTAGCCCGGGACTGCCTGGCCACGGCCATCCGGCGCCTGGTGCAGCACGGCTACCGACCCCTCATGCATATCCACGACGAGGTGGTGCTGGAGGTGCCCAAGGCCAAGCTCCATGACGATGAGCTGGACCGGGTGGTGGCCCTCATGTGCGCCCCCATCGACTGGGCCCCGGGCCTGCTGCTCAACGCGGATGGGTTTGTGAGCCCGTATTATAAAAAGGATTGACGTCTATGAAAAATCGAAAGAAAGGAGGTGACCAGGCATGATCAATGACCGTAGGATCCGGATCAGCGTTGCGCCGTCCAAGAACTCCATCAACTGGGTGGGGACGGAAATGATGTGGTCCGCTTTTGTGGACAAGCTCAAAACGCCCCTCAGGACTGAGGAAACCTACGACGCATACATCCACATGCCTAAAGGCCAGCAAGGCGCCCTGAAGGACGTGGGCGGCTTCGTGGGAGGCACGCTCAACGGCCCCCGGCGGAAGGCGTCAGCGGTGACCGGCCGTGACCTGGTCACCCTCGACATGGATACAATCGAGGCCGGCGGGACGGACAGCCTCCTCCGGCGGGTAGGCTCCCTGGGAATCGCCTACGTGGTGTACTCCACCCGGAGCCATGCACCCATCCGGCCCCGGCTGCGGGTGATCCTGCCCCTGGACCGGACGGTGACAGCGGACGAGTATGAGCCCATTGCCCGGCGTCTGGCATCAGTGATCGGTATCGACCACTGCGACCCGACCACCTTTGAGGCCAGCCGGCTGATGTTTTGGCCGTCATGCTCCAGCGACAGCCAGTACGTCTATGCCACGGACGACCTGCCTTTTGCCAGTGCCTCAGGCATCCTGGCCCAGTACGACGACTGGCGGGACGTACAGACCTGGCCGACGGTGCCGGGCAAGGAGCTCCAGGCCAAGGTGGCCCTCTCCAAACAGGCGGACCCGACACAAAAGCCGGGCATCGTAGGCGCCTTTTGCCGGGTCTACGACATCCGTCGGGCTCTGGCCCGCTACCTGCCCAACGCCTATGCAGACACAGACCACGAGGACCGGATGACATACACCGGCGGCTCTACCGTAGCCGGGGCCGTGCTCTACGATGACGGCAAGTTTTTGTACAGCCATCACGCAACAGACCCCTGCTGCGACCAACTGGTCAATGCTTTTGACCTGGTGCGCCTGCACCGGTTCGCAAACCTGGACGCCAACGCCCAGCCGGGGACGCCCGTCAACAAGATGCCCTCTTACCAGGCCATGAAACGCCTGGCCATGGAGGACCAGGACGTGCTGATGGAGCTCAACCGGACGTCCGCCCAGGAGGTGGCCGATGTCTTTAGCGACATGGGCGCCGGGCCGGATGAGGGCGGGGCAGAGGCTGCTCCGGAAAAGACCGATGTGGATTGGATGCGGGCCCATAAGATCGCCATGGATCCCAACACAGGGCATCCGAAAAAGACCATGGACAACATCATCCGGATCTTTAACTACGACCCGCGGCTCAAAGGCAAGATCGCTGTGGACGAGTTCTCGACCCGAGGACTTGTCCTGGGGCAGCTGCCCTGGTCCTCGGAGACCGGCAAGCGGCTGTGGACGGATACGGATGATGCGGGGGTAGCCTGGTATTTTGAGCTGGCCTACCACATCACCGGCCGGGACAAGCTGACCGGAGCTCTGATGCTGGTCAGCGAGCAGCACCGCTTTAACGAGGTCCGGGACTACCTGGACGGTCTCACCTGGGACAGAAAGCCCCGGGTTGCCACCGTACTGCAGGACTACCTGGGGGCCGAGGACAGCCCGTACACACGGGCCGTGGCCCGGAAGAGCTTTGCCGCCGCCGTGGCCCGGGTGGAGACCCCCGGATGCAAGTATGATTATGTCCCGGTCTTTGTGGGCCCCCAGGGCATCGGCAAGACGACGTTTTTAAAGACCATCGGCAAAGACTGGCACTCCGATTCCCTCCAGAGCTTTAAGGGCAAGGAGGCGGCAGAGATGATCCAGGGCATCTGGATCAATGAAATCGGAGAAATGACTGGTTACAACAAGTCGGAAGACGATGTGATCAAGCAGTTTCTGAGCCGGTGCGACGATGTGTACCGACAGCCGTATGGCCGGCATACAGGGCGGTATCCCCGGAAGGGTGTGTTTTTTGGCACCTGCAACAATCACGATTTTTTAAAGGATCCCACAGGGAGCCGGCGCTTTTGGCCGGTGGACGTGGGGGCCCGGGCGCCGGTCAAAGATATATGGCGGGAGCTCCCGGGAGAGGTGGACCAGCTGTGGGCGGAAGCCGTGCAGCTGTGGAAGCAGGGAGAGCCCCTGTATATGGATACACCAGAGCTGGACAGCCTGGCCAAACAGGCCCAGGCCCAGCACCGGGAAGACAGCGTCAAAGAGGGCATGATCCAGGACTTCGTGGAAAAGGATGTGCCCGGGAACTACGACGGCCTGAGCCTTAACAACCGTAGGATGTTTTGGGCGGGCAATTACACCCTGGGCCCCAATGAGGTCCTGTGCCCCCGTGAGAAGGTCTGTGCCCTGGAGATCTGGTGCGAATGCTTCGGGGGCGACCCCAGGTCCATGCGGAGAGCGGATGCTATGGAGATCAACCAGATCCTGGCAAATACTCCTGGTTGGACCCGGAACAAAGACAAACGCCGATATGGTTACTGCGGCACCCAGAGAGGATTTGAACGGCGCCGTTAATGTATAACCATACGGGAGCCAGGTGTACCCAAACCCTTTTGCAGACCGTGACCCGGGGAAAAGGGGGCGTACCCAAACTTTTTGAATGGGTACACCCTTTGGGTACGGCTGAAGCCGCATCTGGACTGGGGTTATGGCCTATATACCCTATGTACCCAAACATTATATATATAGTTAAAAATAAAGGATATTATAGCGTGTACATACGTATACGACGCCTACATCCTTTAATTTAGGTATATATAGAGAAGTTTGGGTACATAGGGTACAGCACGGAAAAAGAAGTGCATAATTATGCAGAAAGGAGAGAACTTATGCACGAATTGGAACGGGATGTAGAGAGGCGGCTGATCCAGGGGGTGAAAGCCCTGGGCGGTACCGCCTATAAGTGGGTCTGTCCTGGCGCCGTCGGAGTGCCTGACCGGATCGTGGTGTGGCCAGGGGGCCGGGTGGACTTTATCGAGCTTAAGACGGAGACCGGGGTGCTGAGTCCCCGGCAGAAGATCGTACTCGATCACCTGCGGAGCCTGGGCTGTAATGTGCGGGTGCTGCGGGGGTCCGATGCTGTGGCGGCCTACCTGCTGGACACCCATTATCTGACCCGGGTCCTCTGGGATCCGGGTGACGAGGAGGGAGTCAAATGAGGTTTGTCCCGCATCCTTACCAGGAGTTTTGCGTCCAGGCTATCCTGGACAAGCCTGCGGTAGGACTGTTTTTGGACATGGGCCTTGGGAAGACAGCCATCACGCTGACCGCCATCAACGAGCTGCGGTACGGGCGGTTTGCCGTCCGGAAATGCCTGGTCATCGCCCCCAAGAAGGTGGCGGAAGCTACCTGGCAGAGGGAGGCGGCCAAATGGGACAACCTGCGGCACCTGCGGTTTGCCACTGTCCTGGGCAGCACCCGGCAGCGGATCAAAGCCCTCTTGAGCCCGGCGGACATCTGGATCATCAACCGGGAGAATGTGACATGGTTGGTGGACTACTATTTGAACGACTGGCCCTTTGACATGGTGGTGATCGATGAATCATCCAGTTTTAAAAGTCACAGCGCCAAGCGGTTTAAGTCCCTGGCGTCCATCAGGTCTCATATCCAGCGGATCGTGGAGCTGACCGGGACCCCATCCCCCAACGGGCTGATGGACCTGTGGAGCCAGATCTATCTGCTGGATCGAGGTGAGAGGCTGGGCAAGTTCTATACCCACTTCCGGGATCGCTACTTTGATCCGGGCAGGCGGGGGCGGGACGTGATCTACCAGTACGATCCCAAGGAGGGGGCGGCGGATGCGGTACTATCCAAAATATCAGACATCTGTATCAGCGTGAAAGCGTCCGACTACCTGCAGCTTCCGGACTGCATCGTCCATGACATCCCGGTGGAGCTGGATGCCAAAGCCAAGAAGGCCTACAACGAATTGGAAAAAAAGATGGTCCTGTCCCTGCCGGATGGGGACATCGACGTGGCCAGTGCGGCGGCCCTCTCCAACAAGCTGCAGCAGCTGGCCAACGGGGCCCTGTATGACGATGACCATCAGGTCCATCTGGTCCATGACTGCAAGATCGAGGCCTTTATGGAGCTGATCGAGCAGCTGCACGGGCAGCATGCCTTGGTGTTTTACAACTTCCGCCACGACAAGGACCGGCTGATGGAGGCCCTGGCCAAGAGCAAGCTGCGGGTCCGGGAATTTACCGGAGCCAAAGAGGAGGTCGATTGGAACGCCGGTAAGATTGACGTCCTGCTGGCCCATCCGGCCAGCACGGCCTATGGGCTCAATCTCCAGGACGGGGGCCACCACATCATCTGGTTCGGCCTCAACTGGAGCCTGGAGCTGTACCAGCAGGCTAACAAACGATTGCACCGGCAAGGGCAGAAAGAACCCGTCATCATCCATCAGTTGATCTGTACCGGCACCCGGGACGAAGATCTGGTGGAAGCCCTGGGGGACAAAGACGCCTCCCAGGAGAAAGTGCTGGAATCGCTGAAAGCGAGAATCAAGAAATGGAGGTTGCCGAAATGAACAGTTTGGTGAAAGCGGTTGTGCTAATCGGCCTTTTTGCAGGGCTGGCCCTGATCCTGGGGGCCACCATCGCCCTGTGGAAATACATCCTGCTGGCGTAAGGGGGTGGTGACGGATGGACGGACAACGGATCCCCGGCGTGAGTCGGCAGCAGTTAAAGCAGATCAAGGCTATGAGCCTGCCGGATTTTAGGCTGTGGCTGCTGGAGTACAGCAGCCAGATCTACAACCTGGGCATCAGCGACTGCCGGGATGCCCTGCGGGCGGAGTTTGGCTTTGGGGAGACCCGGCTTAAGAGGATGACTGACCACATTCAGCAGGCCATGGAGGCCTTTGCAAAGGAGGACTGAAATTGGGTAGTTTTGATGACGGATCTCTGGTGGACGTACTAGAAGGCGTGCACCCCGAACGGCAAATCATAATCTACTCCCGAAACAAGGAGACTGAAATTTATCGCGGGATATATGCAGGGCTGCCCTACTGCTACGTGGACGATATTCTGCTTGAGGCGGTGGATTGCTACCTGTCTGACGGGAAGTTGGAAATTGTTGTTGTTGATTGCGATGGGGAGTAGTACGTATGACGAATCAGATTTATCCAATCCCGAAATATCGGGGCAAGAAAATCGGATGCCTGGAGATTGTGGATATGTGGGGCGGCCATCAGGAGGTCCCGGAAGAGATGTTGTCCCTGGGGCGCAGGTTTGGGCACGAGCCGGGGGCTTATGCTGGAGATTTCCTGACCGCCCAGCTTTTGGTAGGCCGGCAGCACTATAAGGCAGACCTGCGTTGGACACCGGATGCTGGGTATGAGTTCATGGTCTTTAAATGTGCTTTAAACGGTCACATATCGTCCGGCAGGAGCTGCTACGAGGGCCATCGGTATCCTAATGTGACACTTCGGACTTTTTTATGGTACATCAATGATTTTGCAAAGGAGGCAGTCAAAAAATGACCGACAAGACTTTGGGGATCAAAATCAAGCTGCAAAACATCAGTAACGAGCTGGGCGGCGGGGAGACGGATATGTCCTATCTCTCTGCCAAGTTGGCCCCTCCCTATAGGGACAGCCGGGCCCACGATGTGCTGATCCAGTCCCTGGATCGGATCAGCCGGCTGCGGGAGTACCTCAAGCACCAGGAGGATGATCTCCGGCGGGATCTGATGAGCCTATGAGCTATCATCTGGATTTCCCTGGGACGTTCCATCCCTGCGCCTGGTGCGGGATGACCTTTTATAAACCGATGACGGCCAAGTGGCTGTACAAGATCCACGATAAGACCGGCGTCCACTATTTTTGCTGCTGGACCTGCCTGCACAAGTGGCAAGCAGCCCAAGAAAGGAGACGGAAAAGATGACAAGTAAAGAGACGGCACAACGGTGCCATAAGTGTGATATGGCCATCCCGGATGGGGGCCAGATGCTGTGCATGGGTGTCAAGCCCATCGCCCTGATCGACGACGTGACGGACGACGATTGCCCCAAACATCGGGTGACTCCCGAGGCGCCGGCGGACAAAAAACGCCCGGGCCGAAAGCCTAAGACGGCAAAAGAGCCTGAGACCAAGGCTGCCTTGCCGGACCCTCGGACAGATCCGGACAGATCCGGACAGATTCGGACAGATTCGGACAGATTCGGACAGGCCCAGTCCGATCCGAAGGCCAGGCCGATTGCTGTGTATAGGCCAAAAGCACCCCTGGAGTTCGTCGAGCTGGGGATACAGATGCCCGCCCCGGAGCCCAAGACGGCAGAGGCTGACCCGGTCCACCATCCAGGTCACTATGCCTGGAGAGGCGGATTGGAGTGCATCGAGATTGCCCGGGAGCTGTGCCAGGGATCGGACGGCATTGCCGCCTATCTGATAGGCTGTGCCGTCAAGTACATCTATCGGTACCCCCGGAAAAACGGTCTGCAGGACCTGGATAAGGCTATCGAGTGTCTTACCATGCTGCGGGCAATCGAGGCCAGGAAGGGAGGAGATACGGATGCACGATGACTGGTGTCTGATCGCCGCTATGGTGGGGCTGATCGTTTTTGTGGCCATGGCCTTGCTGTGGGTGGTCGGAGGCTGCTTATGACCGGAGCAGAGTTTTTACGACGGATCTATGAGCTGGAGGACGGGCTGGCCTGCAAGGAGGATGAGATCCGCAAGATCCAGGCGGATATGATCCACCTCAAGAGTGTGGACACATCCCGGGATAGAGTGGACGGGGGCCAGCCCCTGGACATGGTAGACAAGGTGGCCCGGCTGATGGAGGTGGAGGAGTCTCTCAACCGGGACTGGGACACCCTTATCAAGTGGCGGGAGGTGGCCCGGGACATGATCGGCCGGATGCTGACCGACCAGAACCGGATCGTCCTTATGACCCGGATTGTCAATCATCGGAGCTGGAAACGGGTGGCCGGGGTGCTTAACAAAAGCGAGGACTATGTACGCCACCTGTATCCGGTGGCGGTGGCCGAATTTGAGGCCCGGGTGGCTGAGGAATACCCAGGGTATCTGGATACTGTGGATTTTCCAGGATAAAAGCACAAAATAACCGGGAATAGCACAACATAACCAGTTTAAAGGGTGATATCATGTAAGCTGTAAGCAGTGTGGAGCACAAGGGCGCAGCAGCCTTTACGACACGCCTACTCAACAAGGACCCCTCTGTAGTGGGACAAAGCCGCCTAAGATCAGGCGGCTTTTCTCTTGCCTTCTTCCGGCCGCCGGCGTGGGGCGTTGACGACTGCTGACTGACGGTGCAGCTTTTCTCTCCTTTCCGGCCAGCCATCAGCCAGCGGGCGCGAGCGTCTCAGCAGCGACACGGGAGGCCGAGTGTCCACCAGTAGCACACAGCAAGGTGGGTTGAATTTGTGGAGTTGGCGGGTCCTTCTGGCTCCCATGAAAATGGTGCGGGTCTGTCGAGCCCCGAAAACGTGCTAGTTGCAAAATTTTTTTCGGCCTTGTTTGTTCCGGGGCCGTACAGAGAGGGGGTGGACCTGATGAAAATATCAAAAGATTTGATGTCCCTCACGACGACACAAACAGAACTTGGAAAAGTGCTCGGAGTCACGCAGCAGCGGGTCCACCAGCTCATCCAGGAAGGTACGGTCCAGCGCAGTCCTACTGGGGCCGTGTTGGTTGTGCCCAGTCTAAAGAATTATTACAAGCTAAAAGCCCATATGGACACGCCCGAAGATGCTCCTGACCTCAACGAGGAACGGGCCCGGCACGAGAAAGCCAAGCGGGAAATCGCCGAACTGAAGCTGGCCGAGCTCCAGGGGAGCGTCTACCCGGCAAAAACGGTTGAGCTGGTCATGACCGAAATGGCCTCCAACCTGCGGACCCAGCTTCTGGGTCTACCGGCCAAGCTGGCCCCCATCCTGGAAGGCCAGAAAAAAGAAGAAATCTATACAACCCTCACCAAAGAAATCGAGGAAAAACTGTCCGAGCTGTCAGCGTACAGCCCGGATCTTTTTATGGATGCGGAAGCGGCAGAGGGGGTGGACTCCGATGAAGAGTGCTGAAGCCCTCTGGCGGTATGTGGCCGAACACGGCCTGAAGCCTCTGCCCAAGACATCGGTCTCTGAATGGGCCGACGCCTACCGGATGCTGCCCAGTACGGCAGCAGAGCCGGGCCGGTGGAAGACCAGCCGGGCGCCCTATCAGAAAGACATCATGGATAGCTTTACTCAGCCCGGGATCCATGAGGTTGTGGTCAAGAGCTGCAGCCAGATCGGGAAGAGCGACATCATGAACAACATTATCGGCAGGTTTGCCCATCTGGACCCCTGTTCCATCATGATGGTCCAGCCTACGGTGGATATGGCGGAAGACTTTTCCAAATCCCGGATAGAGCCTATGATCCGGGACACCAAGGTCCTCGCCGACATCTTTGCAGACGTAAAGAGCCGGGACCGGGGAAATACCATCTTGTCCAAGCTGTTCCCCGGTGGGCGGTTGATCATGGGCGGGGCCAACAGCCCTGCGGGGCTGGCGTCCCGTCCTATCCGGATCCTGCTCTGCGATGAGGTGGACCGCTTCCCGGCATCGGCCGGGACGGAAGGGGATCCTATCGATCTGGCGGCCAAGCGTATGACTACCTACTGGAACCGGGTCATGGGCCTTTTCTCCACGCCCACCAATGAGGGGGACAGCCGGATCGATGTGGCCTACAACGCAGGCACCCAGGAGGAGTGGCAGCACCGGTGTCCCAACTGCGGGGAGTACCACAAGTTGTCCTATCTCAACATGGAGGTGGACGCCAAGAAAGGCGCCAAGGTCCAGGGGATGCAGCGGTATGTGGTCCGGGGCGTCAAATGGCGGTGCCCGGACTGCGGATTTGCCTTTACCGAAAAACAAATGAAAGCAGCGCCACAGAAATATGTGGCTCAGCACCCGGAAGCTCTGGAAACGGGCTGCCGGTCTTTTTATGTAAATGCCTTCTCCAGCCCCTGGATCAGCTGGAAGCAGGTCATGAAAGAGTGGTTGGAAGCCAAAGGCTTCCCAGACCGGGAGAAAGTCGTCATGAACACTCGTTTTGGGGAATCCTACCGGGTGACCGGGGCTTTTGAGTCCGATGACTTTTTGCTTAAGCGCCGGGAAAAGTACGGGGCCGAACTGCCGGACGGGGTGCTGCTCCTGACGGCGGCCGTGGACGTCCAGGATAACCGGCTGGAATACGAGATCTGCGGCTGGGGCGCCGGAGAAGAGTGCTGGGGCATTTTGAAGGGGGTCATCCTGAGCGCGCCCAACCGGGTCAGCACCTGGGCCGAACTGGACAAGATTCTGGACCGGGCTTACAAGTTTGCCGACGGCTGCACTCTCCGGGTGACCCGAACCTTTATTGACTCTGGCGGCCATTTTACTGGGAACGCCTACCGCTACTGCGAGCGGAACATACTCAAGCAGCGGTTTGCCGTCAAGGGCATGGGCGGTCCCGGCATCCCTCTGGACTATAAGGGGGGAAAGGCCAAAGGGCTCAACGCCCCGCTGGTGATGCTGGGGGTTGATGATGGGAAGCAGCAGATCATGAACCGGCTGACCATCGAGCAGCCGGGGCCCATGTTTTTCCATTTCCCCCTGGACGAAGACGGGGTGATGACCAACCGGGGCTATGACGCCCTGTACTTCCGAGGCCTTATCTCCGAACATAGAAAAACGATCAAAAAGAACGGGGAATACCGGGAGGTCTGGGAGCCCACCACCGGGGTGCGGAACGAACCTCTTGACCTGCGGAACTACAACCTGGCTTGTATGCAGACCCTGCATCCCGACTGGGACGGGCTGGCAGCCAGAGGCCGGGCGAACATCCTGGAAGGGACGGAAACGGTGGCTAGAGCGGAAAAACGGAAGAAAAATCATCGGAAAAAACTGGTGAAGGCGTCCAGCGGCACCCAGATCTGGTAAGGAGGACGAAAAATGGGAAATAAGATCCAAAATGCCAGGCTAAAGATGTACCTGGAAGCAGAACAGGCTGTGCTGACCGGTCAGAGCTACACCATCGGCAACCGGACCCTGACCCGGGCCAACCTGGCCACCATCCGGGCGGCCATCGATGACCTGATCGCGGCAGGGGCCACCCTGGACGGGGAACCCCTGGAGCCGGCAGGCAGCACCAAGAGAGTCGTCCTGATGGACTGAACTGAGAGGAGGCAGAATCCAGTGAGCAAGAAACGAAGAAAACTCATCAAATCCCGGATCCGGTCCCCGGCTGTGATCAACAGCGGGTACAGTGACGGCGGCGCATCCTGGCAGAAGGATGCCCTGCGGAGCTGGAGGCCTCAGCGCCTGTCCTCCAAGAGCGACATCGACGCTAATCTGATCACGCTCCGTAATCGGGCAGCTGACCAGGCTATCAACACACCTCTGGGCAGTGCCGCCATTGTCACCAGTACCATGCACGCTGTGGGAGCCGGGCTCAGGCTCTTTCCCCGCATACCCTATAAGATCCTGGGGCTGACGGCAGAAGAAGCGAGAGACTGGGAGAGGAATACGGTCAGAGAGTTTGAGCTCTGGGCCGGATCCAAGGAGTGCGATTTCCGCCGGCGGAACAACTTCTACGATTTGCAGAATGTCGCTTATGCAACCTATCTGACCGATGGAGACAGTTTCGCGCTGTTCCGCCGGACGGCGCCCTCCTATAACATGCCATATACACTACGACTGCAGCTGCTGGAAGCCAACCGGGTGAGCAACCCTTTGGGCCCTCAGGCCTGCTACAGCGAGGCCAACGCCTACGGAATCGAACAGCTCAACCCGGAAAACGGCAATCATATCGTCAACGGGGTGGAAGTCACTCCCGACGGCAGGCTGGAAGCTTACTGGATCTCCAACAAAGTCCCTGGCGACCTGGTCAACATTGACGGCGCGACCACCTGGCAGCGGGTGGAGGCCTTCGGGCCTCGCACCGGGATGCCCAACATCCTCCAGGTGTGCCATGACACCCGGGCCGAACAGTATCGGGGCGTGCCGTACCTGGCCCCCGTGCTGGAGCAGCTCAAGCAGATCGGGCGATACTGTAACGCCGAGCTGACGGCAGCCATTATCCGCAGCTTTTTGTCTGTATTTTTTACTAACACGACCCAGGCCAGCAACAGCCTGGACAACATCCTGCCCAGCGCCTACGGGGCGCCGGACGACGATCACGCCGACGAGCCTGTAGTTGACACCACCCAGTACAAGCTGGGCCCCGGTCAGCTCAACAGCCTGCCCAAAGGCGTGGACGTCAAAACCGTGGACAGCTCCAACGCCCAGAGCGCCTATGACAGCTATATGACGCATCTGGAAAAGAGCGTGGCGGCGTCCCTCAACATCCCTTACGAGGTCCTGCTCAAGTGCTTTAACTCCTCCTATTCCGCCAGCCGGGGCGCCCTGCTCCAGGCCCAGGACGAATTTAAGACCCGCCGGAGATGGTTTGCGGCAGATTTCTGCCAGCCTATCTACGAGCAGTGGCTCCTGGAGGCGGTAGTGACGGGCCGAGTCAAGTGCCCGGGCTACTTTGAGGACCCGGTCAAGCGTAAGGCCTGGGCCTCCGCTGACTGGTTCGGCCCTACCATGAGCATCCTGGACCCCATCAAGGATGTGACCGGCTCTGCTCTGCGGGTCAAGTACGGCTTGACCACCCGGGAGCGGGAAGCGGCCGAAATGACCGGCAGCGACCTGGAGGAAAATCTGGAGCAGCTGGCCTATGAGCAGGACCTGATCAAGCAGCTGGGGCTGACTGTAGGGACCCCGGACGTGCTGTCCGGAGGCCAGGAGAACGCCCAGGAAGGCGGTGAGAAACAAGATGAAGAAAAAACCTGATTTTTGGACCATCAAGAATGAAGTCGACTCCCAGGAGGCGGAGCTCCTGATCTATGGGGAAATCAGCCCGAACGCTGAATTTTGGCATGCGTTTTTGCCTGATGATCCCATGGTCAGCGCCAAAGAGATGCAGCAGGATCTGAGGGACCTGGGCGGCAAGGACCTGACCCTTCGGATCAACTCTCCGGGCGGGGATGTGTTCCAGGCCCAGGCCATCTACAATCTCTTAAAGGCCTATACCGGTAAAATCCACTGCCATATCGACGGGATCTGTGCCAGTGCGGCCACCCTGGTGGCCAGTGCCGCAGATGACGTGGTCATGCCGGCCAACGCCCTGTACATGATCCACAACCCCATGCTGTGCTTTGGCTACCAGACCCTGACCCGGGATGATCTGGCCAAGTGCATCGAGCAGATGGATAAGACCAAGGACACCCTGCTCAATGTCTACAGTGCCCGGTGCGGGGATGCCCTGACCCGGGACGAAATTGCCCGGATGATGGACGAGGAAACCTGGATGACCGCCCAGGAAGCTCTGGACAACGGCTTTGTGGATAGTGTCGACGACTATGGCGTCAGCGCCTCCATGAGCGGCGGCGGGGTGATGGTCAACAACGTCATGATGGCGAGCCTGGATCCCAGCCGGGTCCGGCTCTTAAAACAACTGTGCGAAAAGAACGAGGTGAAAGAACCGATGACTACGAATGACGCAGGCATCATGGACCGTCTGAAAGCCTTTTTGGACGGTCAGGATAAAAAAGCAGAAGCCGCCCAGAAGGCTGCGGCCGAAGCGGACCGGGTGAAAGCCCTGGATGCCATGAAGGGGGACAACCCCATGGTTAATGCCCTGGTGGAAACCGGCAAAGCCAACGGGGCCACCGCCAAACAGCTGAAACCATATGTGGATGCAGTGGCGGCTGTGAAGGTGGAAAACAAGACCCTGGACGAACTGAAGGCCCTGATCACCGATCAGATGCAGTCCGGCGCGGCTGGTGTCAAAGCCAACGTCACCGAACCCGCTCCTGCGGCTCAGGATAACAAGGCCGAAGTTGACAACATCGTCAACCTGGTAAACAAGAAAAGAGGTTAACGCAAATGGCGATCATTGACAAGAACACCATTACTCCTAACAACCTTTTTGCCGGCCCGGAAATCCCCGTGCTGACGAAAAACTACACTCTGACCCCGGGCACGGCCCTGAAGCAGGGCACCCTGCTGACCGTGACCCCGGAAGGAGCCGCCAGCGCCACCGCCAAAGCCGGTGTGGCCTCCGCCATCCTGGCTTGGGACGTGGACGAAAAGGCCGCCGTCTGCACTGCCTACGTGACCGGCCGGTTTAACCGGGCCGCCCTGATCGCGGCCTCCGATGACACCGTGGAAGCTCATGAAGACGAACTGCGGAAAATCGGCATCCATCTGACCGCAAAGCTGTAAGGAGGACTGACACATGATTGGACTGAAAGATACTGTCTCCCTGATGTCTGCAGTGGAACGTTTTAAGGCTCCTGCCTCCCTGCTGCTGGACACCTTTTTCCCCATTATCCCTGAAACTGCCACCACCAGCACCATCGAAGTGCAGCTGAAAACCGGTGAACGCCACCTGGCACCTTTTGTGACCCGGGGCGGCAAGGCCGTGGAACTGGCCCGGAACGGTTTTGATGACTTTTTTTACAAACCGCCTATGATGGCGCCTTCTCGTGTCGTAGATCCTGAAATGTTGAACGACAGAGGCTTCGGCGAAAACTTTGTTTCCACCAAGACTCCGGCTCAGCGTGCTGCGGAAATCCAGGCCAGAGACCTGGCGGACCTGCAGGCCAGCATTATCAACCGGAAAAACAAGATGGCTGCCGACCTGCTGACCACCGGCAAGTATGACATCAAAGGCTATGCCGATGACGGCAAGCTGACCATCATCGACACCGTTGACTTTAACTTTACACAAAAAGTGGTCCCCACCACCACCTGGGACAAGGCCGGCGCCACCATCTACGATGACATCAAAGCCGCCTCCCTGAAGATCCAGGAAGCCTCCGGCATGGTGCCCACCGTGATGATCGTAGGCAAAAACGTGGCCGGCTACTTGCTGGGCAATGACCAGATCATGAAATGGATGGGCATCCCCTCTACGGCCAACCTGTCTATGTTTAACATCGCTCCCCGGATCGTATCTCCCCAGGTATCCTTTGTAGGCCGCATCCCTGCCCTGAACCTGGAAGTTTATTCTTACGCCGAATCCTACATGGACGACGACGGCAAGATGAAGGGCTTTATCGGTGACGATGATGTCATCCTGGGCATCCCTGGCCGTGGCCGTCAGTATCATGGGGCAGTCAACCTGCTCAACGACGCCGGTACCGGGTATATCACCTATGCCGCTCCGTATGTGCCTTACTACAACGGCAACAAGGAAAGCCAGGAAATGCGCCTGACGATGTACTGCCGCTGCCTGGTGGCCCCCGAATGCATTACCGACTTTGCTGTGATTAAGGTAAAGGGGGAATAACTTATGACCACTTATAAGGTTGTGCGCAACTTTGTGGCGCACGCGGGTAAGCTGGTGGGCCCGGGCGGCCATGTGAACTTAAAGGACCAGGAAGCCAAACACCTCCTGGCTGCCGGTCAGATCGCCCTGGACGAAACCCAGCCCAAGGAAGTGGCGGAAGCGGCGGAAGCTCCGGAAGAAGCCATGACCCTGCCGGACGCTACTCCGGAGCTCATCAAGCCGCCTGTCCGCAAGCGGAAATGAGGAAATTTCGGGACACAATCGCCGCCGATCGGGACGTATTTTTGTGCCCGGACGAGTTTGCCGAGGTCCACGACCTTAACGGCCTGCAGGGGGTGGCCGTGGTCCAGCAGGTGAGCGCCGATGATCAGTATAGCTTCGGGTCCAATATCGAGACCCGGCGCTACTACGAGATGTACGGCAGCCACGTAACAGTCAACTGCAAAGAGGAGGATCTGGAAGAGGTCCCCGTCTACGGGCAGGCTTTCCGCCTGGACGGCAAGCTCTATACCGTAGCGGAGTCCAAGACGGATCTGGGCATCGTGACCCTGATCCTGGTGGCCAATGACATGTAGGGGGTGAGGGCTTGAGTATCGTTAATGTTAACTTTACTTTAAAAAACGCAGAGCTGCTAAAAGGCGCTCTGCTGGCCTGCCCCCAGGAGGCCCGTAAGGCCGCAGCGGCCGCCGCCAGCCGGGTAGTGACTCATGTCAAGAGCCGGATCTCCGTGGAGGTCCGTAAAAACTACGCGGTCAAAGCATCGGTGGTCAAAAAATCGCTCTTTACCAAGCGCCCCAGCATCTCTGCCAACCTGATCGGCGGGGTGGTGGGTGCTACGGGCTCTCAGCTGCCGCTGACCATGTTTATGATCAGCCATAGCGCCAGGAGGCCCCTCAACGTACGGGTTAAAAAGAGCGGCGGCGGCCCGGTTCCCGGTCTGTTCTGGGGCGGGCGGTCCGGGCTGGCCATCCGGCGGGATCCTATGGGCAACACCACGTCCCGGCTGCCTATCAAAAACCCCGGCGGCCCGTCCGTGCCCCAGATGATCGAGAACGAGGAGGTCTGGGCGGCCATCGACGAGAGCGCCAGCGCCATGCTCAACGACCGTCTGATCCACGAGCTGCAGTACCGGCTGGGGAAGGTGAGCTTATGACTTTAGTCACTGTGATGGAGAGCCTCAAGGCTCTCCTGGAAGAGGTGGTGACCGAATACCGGGCCCAGGGCAAGGAGCGCCTGGAGCCTATCGCGGTCTATGCCGGCTATCCCCCGGTCCGGGACCGATCTGTGGAGATGTCCTCCTACGTATATGCGGCTGTGGTGGACTGGACGGACAAAGAGGCGGACGCTTACAGCGCCTGTACCGTGGAGATCGGTCTGGCCATCCGGGACGAAGCGCCTGATGGCTGCATGAGCTTGTACAACCTGATGGAGCATATTCGGCAGGCCCTGCTGCGGCACCGTCTGGTGTGCGACCGGACCTCGCTCCAGCTGCCTCTCAAAGGGCGGCTCCCGGAGCAGCAGCCCACGCCCATCTGGCTGGGCATCATCCGGGCCACCTATCTGGTGGCGCAGCCGGAAACGGAGGGGATTGATTTTGACGATTTCTAAGAAGAAGGCCCCAGGCCTGCTGATCTACGTCGGCCCGACCTTAAGCCACGGCCGACTGCAGCATGCCCAGGGTTTTATCAACGGCTTCCCGGCCGGGGTGCAGGAGCTGGTGGACCAGTACAGCTGGTTCCGCCGGCTTTTTGTATGCCCGTCTGACTTTACGGAAGCTCAAAAACAGACCCAGGTTAAAGGGAGTCTGCTTAATATCTACTATCAACGTGCTAAGGAGGTTTAACCTATGGCATTTAAACATGGAGTCTACGTCTCCGAAAAGCCTACGGCCGTGACCCCGCCTGTGCAGACCACGGCGGGTCTGCCGGTGGTCTTCGGCACGGCACCCATTCACCTGGCCACGGACCCGGCCAAAGCCAACCGGCCCATCCTGTGCTATACCTACGCAGAGGCCGTCCAGCAGCTGGGCTACAGCGATGATTGGTCCAAGTACACCCTGTGCGAGGTCATGTACAGCCAGTTCGCTCTGTACGGCTACGCCCCAGTGGTCTTTGTCAACGTGCTGGACCCGGCCAAACACAAAAAGACTACCAGCAAAAAGTCCGCTACAGTGAGCCAGTCTCAGGTGGTGCTGGACGCTCCGGTCCTGCTGGATACCCTTAAGGTGTACAAGACCGAAGCCGCTCAGGCGGCCGTCCTTGGGACGGACTACGAAGCGGCTTATAATGACGACTACCAGCTGGTCATCTCCATCCTGGACGACGGGGCCCTGAAAGGTGCCGCCACCGTCCTGCTGGACTACGACGAGCTGGATCCCAGTGCCGTTAAAAAAGACGACATCATCGGCGGCATCGACAGCGCCACCGGAAGCCCCAAGGGCCTGGAGTGCATCTCCCAGGTGTTTCCGCTGACCCGGATCGTGCCGGGCCTGCTGCTGGCCCCCGGCTGGTCCGAGGACCCCGAGGTGGCGGCCATCATGTCTGCCAAGGCTGACAACATCAACGGCCTCTTTAGAGCCATTGCTCTGGTGGATCTGCCTGCGGACAGCCAGATCGCCAAGTACAGCGATGCTCCGGCCTGGAAAAACAAAAACAACTACACCAACACTCTGGAGTACGTCTGCTGGCCCAGGGCCAAGCTGGGAGACCATATCTACCACATGAGCACCCATGTGCTGGGTGCCATCGCTACGGCAGATGCTGCCAATGGCGACATCCCGTCCCAGTCCCCGTCCAATAAAGCCATCCAGGCTACGGGCCTGTGCCTGGACGACGGCACGGAAGTGGTCCTGGACTTGCAGCAGGCCGAGTACCTCAACGGCCAGGGCATCAACACCGGGCTCAACTTTACGAGCGGTTGGGTGCTGTTTGGGAATCGCATGGCTTGCTATCCGGGCAATACGGATCCCAAGGATGCTTTTATCAACATCCGGCGGATGTTTAACTGGCAGAAACAGACGTTCATTCTGACGTACTGGCAGAAGCTGGATCAGAACATCACCTGGCGTTTGATCAACTCCATCATTGACAGCGAGCAAATCCGTCTTAATGCTCTGGTGGCCAGCCAGGACCTGCTGGGGGCCGAAATCACCGCCCGCAGGGACGAAAACCCGGACACCGAACTGATGAACGGGCATATTAAATTCCATACCTACTTCACGCCGCCCACTCCTGCGGAAAAGATTGAGGATGAACTGGAATTTAATACCAGCTATTTTGACGCTCTGTTTGGCGGCACTGCGGCCTGAGGAGGTGACCACGCATGAGCAAAATCCCTGAAACGTTAATCAATTTCCGGATCTACGGAGACGGTACCGACATGCTGGGCACCGCAGATCTGACTCTGCCCAAGCTCAACGCCATGACCGACACGGTTAAGGGCGCGGGGATTGCAGGGGAAGTGGAGGTCCCGGTACGGGGCAATTTCAAGTCCACCGAACTCCAGGCCAAATGGCGGACCATCGACCCCAATGCGGCCAAGCTGTTTACCCAGACCAGCCACGACATTGACTGCCGGGGCGCTTTCCAGGCGCAGGATCCGGCGACCGGTGCCCTCAAGGTCCAGGCCGTCAAGCTGTTCTGCCGGGTAATGCCTAAAGACTTTGAGCTGGGCAAATTTGAGGTGGCTAAGATGACTGACACCACCACCAGCTTTGAGTGCCTCTATCTCAAGCTGACCATCGGAGGCAAGGTGGTCATGGAGCTGGATAAGCTCAACAGCGTCTGTAAGATCGGCGACACCGATCTGATGGCTGATGTCCGAGAAGCCCTGGGCCTCAGCTGAGTATGAGCCCTGCGTAATGCAGGGCCCTCTTTTTTAGAAAGGAGAACCCCAATGGAAAAGAAAACAGACAAAAAGCAGGCGGAAGCCCTGCTGGCCGCTACGGCGCCTAAACTTGGAATCAATGCACCCGATGACGTGCTGAAAAAGACAGCAGATGTCCTGGTCAAGCTGGCCAATCTGTCCGGCCACGACCTGATCGCGGCTGAGCAGCAGGTGCGGGCTGCAGGGGACCTGACCCCTATGATCAATTTGTCCATGCAGTACCAGGCGGCACTGGCCGCCAAGGCCCTGGACATGAAGCTGGATGACGTGATGGACCTGCCGGCCCCCGTCTTTACCAAGCTAATCAACACGGTGGCCACTTTTTTGTACAAATAAAAATAACGCCAAAAAAAATCCGGCGTAATGTCCTTGTTCTGGCCCGGGAGACCTATACACCCATCCCGTACTATCTGAGCCTTCCGCTCCCCGAGCTGGGGGCCTGGCTGGAAACGCTCCGGGAGGTCCAGGACGAGGTTAAAGCAGATGGAGGTGAGTAAATGGCAGGCCAGAGCATGAGCGTACAGATCCTGATTGGTGCTGCCGTCGCCAGCAGCCTGGGGTCTGCCTTTACGTCCGCTGCCAACCAGGTAAGCAGCCTCCAGCGGCAGATCAAGCGGATGGACGCTGATACCAAGCAGGCCGTCCAGGCCCAGATGGGCCTGATGAAGGCTTTTAACCAGGGCACCGTATCCGCCGACACCTACGGCAAGGCCATGAAGCGGCTGCATGACCAGATCCGGATCAACCAGAGCACCAAAGGGCTGATGCAGGGCATCGCCCAGGACCGGCAGCAGTTTGCCCAGCTTGACCAGCAGGCGACCGTCTACATGGGCAAGATGATGGCCTGGGGGGCAACTACCAAATTTTTGGCAGGGCCTATCCAGTCTGCCATGGAGTTTGAGTCCGTGATGGCCGATGTCCGCAAAGTAGTCGATTTTGACACCCCGCAGCAGTTTAAAGAGATGTCCAACGACACCCTCAAACTGTCCCAGGAGATCCCTGTGTCCGCCTCCGGGCTGGCCCAGATCATGGCCTCCGCCGGACAGGCCGGGATCGCCCGGAACGAACTGGTGGCCTTTACCAAGGACGCCGCCAAGATGGGTGTGGCCTTTGACATCACCGCCGACCAGGCCGGGGACATGATGGCCAAATGGCGTACCGCCTTTAAGATGGGCCAGGACCAGGTGGTGGAGCTGGCTGATAAGGTCAACTACTTGGGCAACAAAACTGCGGCCACTGCCCCGGCCATCGCTGATGTGGTGACCCGGATCGGGCCCTTGGGCTCCGTAGGCGGCGTGGCCTCTGGCGAGATCGCCGCTATGGGCGCCAGCATCGTGGGGTCCGGTATCGCGTCCGAGGTGGCGGCTACCGGCATCAAAAACCTGATCCTGGGGCTGACCGCCGGCGAGGCGGCCACCAAAAAACAGCGGGCCGCCTTTGACGAGCTGGGGCTTGACTCCACCCAGGTGGCGGCATCCATGCAAAAAGACGCCAAAGGGACCATCCTGATGGTCCTGGACAGCATCAGTAAGCTGGATAAGGTCCAGCAGGCAGCCGTCCTCAAAAATCTCTTTGGTAAGGAGTCCATCGGAGCCATCGCACCGCTCCTGTCCAACCTGGACAACCTCAAACGCAACATGGACCTGGTGAGCAAACCCGGGTACGAGGGGAGCATGGAGAAGGAGTATGAGGAGCGGGCCAAGACTACGGCCAATGCCATCCAGCTGCTCAAAAATGCCATGTCCTCCCTGGCGGTGACCCTGGGGAGCTCCCTCCTGCCGTATCTGGCTCAGGGGGCCTCCTGGATGGCCAATGTAGCAAAAGCTGTATCCAACTGGGGCAAAGAACACCCCGGGTTGGTCAAAGGCATTTACGGCCTGGTAGTGGGTGCAGCGGCCTTTATGACCGTGGGCATGGGGACCTTGATGGTGGTGACCCGCCTGCGGCAGGCTTTTGCCGGGGTGTCCATGGTCATCAAAGGCCTGCGGGTTGCCTTTAACGTCCTGCGCACCGCCATGATGCTGGCCTCTGCCCATCCTCTGGTGCTGGGCTTTATGGCCCTCATCGCGGTAGGCTACCTGGTCTATACCCACTGGGAGCAGATCAGCGCCTTCTTTGCCAAGATGTGGGAGGGCGGCAAAGCAGCTCTGGCCAGCTTTACAGCCTGGATCAGCGCCAAATTTGACGCAGCCTACGCCTTTGTCATGGGCCTTTGGCAGGCCGTCAAGGCCTTTTTTGAGGACATGTGGGAGGGCGCCAAGGGCGCTGTCTCCAGCTTTGTGGCCTACATACAGTCCGAGTTGTCTAAGGCCTACGACTGGGTGATGGACAAGTGGACGGCAATCACTGACTTTTTGAGCCACCCTATCACCGGCACGGTCAATATTGTTAAAAACGTAATGGGCGGTGGCGGCGCATCCAGCGTTATGCCTCCGGGGCTGGCTAGCGGGGGCATCTTTAATCGGGGTGCCTTTTTGACCAGCTTTGCTGAGGACAGCCCTGAGGCCGCTATCCCCATCGACGGCAGCCAGCGGGCCCGAGGCCTGTGGGCTGAGACTGGGCGGCGTTTGGGCCTTATGCCCTCCACCAGGAGCGGCGGCGGGTCGGTGACTGTGCAGTACAGCCCCATCGTGACCATTTCCGGGAGCGCCTCTAAGGGCGACCTGGAGAGTGTGATGCAGATGAGCCAGGACCGGCTCAAGCGGATGCTGCGGGACCTGCAGGCAGACCAAAGGAGGCTGGCTTATGATTAAGACCTATACCACGGTACAGGGCGACACCTGGGACCTGATCGCCTACAAGCTGTACGGGGCGGAGACTGGTGCGGCGGCGCTCCTGGAGGCCAACCCGGAGCTGTCGTCCATCGTGGTCTTCCCGGCAGGTCTGGAGGTCACGGTGCCGGTTTATACCAAGCCCACCACGGACCGCCTGCCCCCCTGGAGGCGATGACCATGCTGGACACCATCATGCAGGCACGGACGGCCACGCCGGTGGTCCTGTACAACGCTAAGGACATCAGCGCAGGCCTCCTGCCTTATCTCAAGCAGCTGAGCTATACAGACAACATGTCCGGCAAGGCTGATGACCTGGAGCTCACCCTGGAGGACCGGGAGGGGCTCTGGGAGGGCGACTGGATGCCTGACAAGGGCGCCACCCTGAAGGCCCAGCTGACCACAACCAACTGGCACAGTCTTTTTGAAGGGCCGCAGGCCCTGGACCTGGGGCAGTTTGAAGTGGACACCATCACCTGTAAGGGCATGCCCTCGGAAGTGACCGTCAAGGCGGTGTCCATCCCGGACAACAACAAGCTCCGGGGCGAGGAGCACAGCCGGAGCTGGGAAAAGGCCAAGCTGTCTACCATCGCCAATGACGTGGCCACGGGAGCCGGTATGACCCTCAAGTACACCGCCCCCGATGACCCTCAGATCGACCGGGCCGAACAGACAGATGAGTCTGATCTGGCGTTTTTGTACAAGCTGTGCAGCGACCACGGGGTGGCCATCAAGATCTATAAGGACCAGCTGATTTTGTTTGACGAGGTGGACTACGAGCGGGCAGAGCCTAAGATCACCATCGTGCGGCCCGGATCCCTGGTGGCCATGGCCGATACTGCCGATATGCTCTATGTGAGTCGGCTGACCGGGTGGAGCTTTGAGAGCAAGATCCGGGATACCTACAAGGCCTGTCATGTCAAATACAAGGCAGGCAAGGACAAGGATGTCATCGAGGCCACCTTTACGGCACCCGATAAAAAAGAGGGCAAGACCCTCCAGGTCCACGAGCAGGTGGCAAGCATCGCTGAGGCAGAAAAGCTGGCCAAACGAAAGCTGCGGGAGAAAAATCAGGAAGAAGTGACCGGGTCTATCGACTGCATGGGCTGCCTGGCTCTCCTGACCTCCCTTACCGTCCAGCTTTGGGGCTTTGGGAAGTTTGACGGCAAATACCTTATCACAGAGGCCAAGCACGAGGTGGGGAGCAGCGGCTATACCACTAGCATCAACGTCAGGAGGTGCCTCAATGGATACTAATCAACTGAAAAACATTATCCGAAAAGGAAAAATCTCCTCTGTGGACGGAGCCTCCTGCCGGGCAAAAGTAGTCTTTGAAGACTGCGACGATTTGGTTTCCGACTGGCTCCCGGTGCTGCAGCCTTTTACGGGCGGGAGCAAAAGTTACCAGGTGCCGGAGGTGGGCACCCCGGTGGTGTGTCTGTTTCAAATGAACCCCTCGGGGGCGGGTCTCTCTGATGGCGTGATCCTGGGGGCCTACTACGACAGCGGGTCCCCTCCGGCAGAGTCGGATCCTGATGTACGGAGCGTGCGGTTTCCCGACGGGTCCTACATCCGGTACGACCACGGCTCCCTGGAGATCCACGCCACCGGTGCTGTGGTGATCACCGGGGCCACCGTGGCCATTAACTGAGGAGGTGCAGCCATGCCAGCAGTGACTAGACTGGGGGATACCTGCACCGGCCACGACGACTGCCCGCCGGTAGCACTCACCAGCGCCAGCGGAGATGTGCTGATCAACGGCAAGGGGGCTGGCAGGGTGGGGGACAGCTATGCGCCTCACTCCTGTAAAGTCCACCCCAGCCACAGCGGTGTCATCTCCAGCGGGAGCGGGTCCGTCACCATCAACGGCAGGCCGGCCGCCCGGGTGGGCGATCCGGTGAGCTGCGGCGGCACCGTGGCCCAGGGCTCCGGCAATGTAACCATAGGAGGATAGATATGCTTATCGGATTTTTGGGGACCATCCCCTTTGCCACGTCCTCCCGGTCCGTGAGGACCTTTGATGAGTATCAGCGGTCCGGGGCCGGCCGCTGGAGCAAACACGATCTTGTTAACCAAAAACCCGTTTTGGAGTTTTTGGGGCCGGACACCGACAAGATCAGCTTTAAAATGCTGCTCCGGGCGGACCTGGGGGTCAACCCGGCAAACGAGCTGGAGCGGCTCCGGCGGCTCCGGGACAGCGGCACCGTGCTCCCGCTGATGATCGGCTTTAAGAGCATCGGGCAGCACTTTTGGGTCATAGACAGTTTGGACTACACGGTCAAGCACTGGACCCGCTTTGGCCAGCTGTACAGCGTGGAGGTAACGGTGACCCTCCAGGAGTATGTGGATGGGACGGTGAGGATGTATGGCTAAGACGCTTATGGTCACAGCCGATGGGCAGGACATCGACTTTGCCCCGGCAACGGTTGAGGCGGAGGTCTTACAAAACGTCCGGACCATCCTTACCACCTACCAGCGGACCGTGCCCCTGGATCGGGGGTTTGGCATCTCCGCAGACTACCTGGACAAGACCCTGCCCGTAGCCCAGGCCACCATGGCCAGCGAGCTTATGACCGCCATCCGGCAGTATGAGCCCCGGTGCCAGGTGGTGGGCATCACTTTTACCGGGGACGACAACGGCGCTCTTACGCCCAGGATCGAGGTGACAATCAATGGCAACACTTAAAGACTTACAGGATGTGGATTTTGACTCCTATGATGTGCAGGAGGTCAAGGACGGCCTGGTGAGCACTTATGAGCGAGTGTCCGGGCGAACCCTGGCTCAGGGCGATCCCATCCGGCTGTTTCTGCTAACCATCGCGGCGGTGGTGGTCCAGCAAAACTATGCCATCGATCGGGCGACTAAGATGAATTTGCTCAAGTACGCCGAGGGGGACTACCTGGACCAGCTGGGGGCCCTCACCGACACGGACCGGACCCCTGCGGCCCAGGCCAGCACCACCCTGACTTTTACCCTTTCGGCAAAGCGGGAGGACGTGGTGACGGTGCCTGCCGGGACCCGGGTGACCACCCAGGACAAGCAGCTCTTTTTTGCCACCGTCGATGACCTGCTGATCCCCGCGGGGAGCCTTACCGGGACGGTCAAAGCCTACTGCACCGTCAGCGGCGCCCAGGGCAATGGCCTGTCCGCCGGAGCGCTCTCCGTGCTGGTGGACCCGGTGCCCTATGTGGCTACCGTCAGCAGTACGGTGACTGGCGGCGGGGCTGACCGGGAGAGTGACAGCTCTTACCGGGAGCGCATCCACACGGCCCCCGAGCGGTTTAGTGATGCGGGGCCGTCCGGGGCGTATGAGTACTGGAGCAAGACGGCCTCCGCGGACATCGCTGATGTGTACGTCAGCAGCCCGGAGCCGGGCACGGTGCAGATCGTCCCGCTCCTTACGGGCGGAGAGATCCCCGGGCAGGAGATCCTGGACGCGGTGGACAAGGTGTGCAGCGCCGACAAGGTCCGGCCGCTCACCGATAAGGTGGTGGTCAAGGCCCCCACGGCGGTCAGCTACAGCATCGACGTATCCTACATGGTGGACAGCGCCGACAAGGCCAGCGCCTTTGCCATCCAGACGGCGGTCACTGCGGCCGTCCAGGACTATATCTCCTGGCAAAAGGCCCGTCTGGGCCGTGACATCGACCCCTCCAAGCTCTACCAGCTGATGGTGGACGCCGGAGCCGCCCGGGTCCAGGTGACCGCCCCTGTGCTGACCACGGTCAGTCCGGACCAGGTGGCCACCGCTGACGCTGTAAACGTCAAGTTTAAGGGGGTGGCCGAAGGATGAAAACGGTAAGCACCGTCAGCGTGGCGGACCTGCTGCCCTCCAGCCTGGCCCGGAGCCAGACAGTCCGTGACGTGGCCAAAGCCTGCGGGGCATCCCTCCACGATGTGGTGGACCGGATGAGCGGGCTTTTGATCTACAGTCGGATTGATGCGCTGGACGAGGCCGTCGTTGATGACCTGGCCTGGCAGTTCCATGTGGATTTTTACGATACTGGGTTAAATCTTACCCAGAAAAGAGCTCTGGTGAAATCCGCCATCAAGGACCACAAGTACAAGGGGACCCCCTGGGCGGTCAAGAGCGTGGTCAAGGCCATCCGGGGTGACGTGGTGCTCCAGGACTGGTACCAATACGGCGGAGAGGCGTATCACTTTAGGGTCAACGGTTTTGCCGGGGCCATGGTGAGCGCCGATGAGCTGACCCGGCTGGTGGCGGCCATCGACTCCGTCAAAAACGTCCGCTCCTGGCTGGACGGGATCACCTTCGGGCGGACGGTCCAGACCAGCAAGCGACTGGCCATCCCGCTGATGATGACCAAATCCGTTGTGATCCCCATCCCCAAGGTGACCCCGCCCAGCGTGGCGGCCACCAAACATCTTACCGGAGCCGCCGTGCTCCTGAAGGAGGTACGTATCCATGGCTAACTGGAGAGGCGCCATCCTGACCACAAAAGGCCGTGCCCTGGCCGCTAAGGTCGAGGCCGGTCAGTGCAAGCTGGCGCTGACGAAATTTAAAGTGGGGGACGGCCAACCCGCCTCCCTGGAAGGGCTGACCGACCTGGTGAGCCCTAAGCAGACCATCACCCTGAGCTCCTGCACCCCCAGCGACACTGGGGTGTGTGACGTAGAGGGGGTGCTGACCAACGCTGACGTGTCTGCCGGCTACTACCTGCGGGAGCTGGGGCTTTTTGCTACGGACCCAGACGCCGGAGAGATCCTGTACGCGGTAAGCACCGACCCCAACCCGGACTACTGGCAGGCCAAGGGCTCTGCTACGGCCCTGGCCATCGCCATCCACATGCAGATCGCCATCACCAGCGCTGACTCTGTGGTGGCCAACCTGGACCCCTCCGGGCTGGTGTCCGTGGAGGACCTGCAGACCCACAACCGGGCCGCCGATGCCCATGCTAACCTGCTGCAGGTGACCAACACGGCGGACAAGCCCGCCAGCCTGGCCGACCGGGGGCTCTGGGTGGAGATCGTGGGGTGAGGCCCCATGTACAACTACTACGACAAGACCAAGACTATCCAGCTGACTCGGGGTGACACCATGCAGATGGGCTTTAACTTTACGGTGGTGGTGGGGGCCACTGCTGTAACCGACTATAAAGCGGTTTGGCATCTCAAAAAAAAACACTGGTCTCCGCTATCCGCTGCTGGCTCAGGCGCCTCTCAAGGATGGGGTGCTCAGCATCACCCATGAGATGACGGCAGGCCTGGAGGCAGGGCAGTACTGGTATGACATAGAGATCACCGCCGGTGACCAGGTCATGACCTATGGGCCTTATCCTTTCCTGCTGGAGCCGGATGTGGGGTGATGGTATGGAGATCAAAGCAAACGTGACCTTGGAGCCCATCCAGGTGACCGCCCAGGTCAAAGCCCCCATGGTCAACATCAAAGACGGGATGAGCAGCGGCCAGCTGCCCGGAAAGAGCCTCATCCGCATGCACAGCAAGGCTGATTTTCCTTCCCTGGGGGACGACGGATGCCTGTATGTGGACGAGAGCGCAGGCATCGTCTACCTGTGGCAGGCGGACAGCCTGACCTACAAACCGATCGCATCGGACTGGCACCAGATCCAGGTGATTAATGGAGGTAATGCTTAAATGGCGACACAAACGCTTAAAAACGTAATTTTACAACTGCGGACTGGGTCTGCTACTCAATGGGCGGCATCCACCCGGATCCTGGCCGTGGGCGAGCCTGGCGTGGAGACCGACTCCGGCCGGATCAAGATCGGAGACGGCACCAACCTGTGGTCCGCCCTGCCCTGGTCTGGAGCGGCCATCAGCCAGAGCGGCACCAACGGCGCCCTGACTGTCAACGGGGCGGAGGTGGTGGTCTACAGCCTGCCTACCGCTACCAGCGACGCCCTGGGGGGCATCAAGTCCTCCAGCGGCACCGGCAAGGTCACCGTGGACAGCTCCACGGGCACGGCCTCCGTGGGCAACGTGGCCAGCGCGGATAAGCTGTCCTCCTCCCGGACCATCAGCCTGTCCGGGGACGTGACCGGGTCCGGCAGCTTTAACGGCAGCGCCAACCTGGCCATCACTACCGCTTTAGCAGGGCAGGCCTTTACGGCGGGCACCTATACCAAGGTCACGGTCAACACCAAGGGCATCGTGACAGGGGTGGCCAACGTCAGTGCCTCCGACATGCCCAGCGGGATCCCTGTGGCCAAGATCAGCGGCTTGGGGAGTGCGGCCACCAAAAACACCGGCACGGCTTCCGGCGACGTCCCTGTCCTGGGGAGCGACGGCAAGCTGGACACCGCAGTCCTGCCTGCCCTGGCCATCACCGACACCTTTACAGCCACCAGCAAGGCGGACATGCTCAAGCTGACCGCCCAGACCGGGGACGTGTGCGTCATCAGTACGGGTGGGGACAAAAGGTCTTATATCTTGACCAAGGATGACCCGACCGTGGCCGCCAACTGGCAGCTGCTGACCCCGCCTGCGGACGCAGTGACCAGCGTAAACGGCAAGACGGGGGTGGTCACCCTGACCACCAGTGATGTCCATGAGGGGTCCGGCCTCTACTGGACCCAGGCACGGTTTGACGCTGCTTTTGCCGCCAAGGCATCCTCGGCGCTCAAGGACGGGGCCACCATCGTCAAGACCACGGATACGGTGGTCATCAACTGCGGCAACGCTTAAGGGGGTGGTCAAATGGCCACCCAGAACATCAAGGGCCGGGTCATGACCCGGATCGATACGTCGGCCCGGTGGGCATCGGTCAACCCGGTGCTCATGGCTGGAGAGCTGGGCATCGAGTCTGATACCCACCGAATCAAGGCGGGAGATGGAAAGACTGCATGGACCAGCCTGCCGTATCTGTCCATGCCCGCCGACGTGACCGTATCGATCCTGCCGTCCGGGTCCAGCACCTGGATCGAGGTCAGCATGGAAAACATGGTGGTGGGCAGTACTCAGCCCACCGACCAAAATGCCATTTGGATGGAGGTTAAATCATGAGCGTATTAAAATCCATTTTGCACCACTGGAACAGCACCAGTAAGGCCTACGACACCCTGCACCCGGAAACTGAGGTGGGGCAGATCACCGACTTTGGCAAGGGCCTGCTCAACCAGCTGGCCGCCACCACCGCCCAGTCCGTCATCAGCGCCCTGCAGACGGGCAGCTGGTTCGGCCAGCTGCTCAAGCTGGTGCTCAATGCCTCCGGTGTGAAGTACAGCATTGACACCAACGGATATGTATGCCTGGGCAGCTTCTTTGGGGGCCTAATTATACAGTGGGTAGATGTGGCTATGGGGTCCGGTTACTCTGTCACCATCCCCTGGCCGCTTACCGCGACAATGCTCAACGTCGTATCCGTCCATGGTGGCGATACCCGGTATGACATGTGGCCGTCGTATAACGGTAAAATACTGTTCTCTGAGGCCAAAAATGTAAACGGTTACGTGCTTGGCCTGTTCAAATAGACAGTGGGGAAGATACAACGGGACGAATCGACGCGTTGCCTACCCAGTAACGTTTACCCGAGCCTTCACCGTCTTAGCGTCCGGTGGATATTCGTTGATTATCCCCAAACTAACTGGCAAGGAGTCTGAGTTTATGACTGGGTTTCCATACTTTGTCAGGATTACTGATGGATCCAACCTAAATGCTGATACTGGTGCACAAGGTCAGATTTACTGGCTTGTCATTGGCAAGTAGACACAGTGGGGAAATTTCCAAATCACCAATGGCTCTGGTTCTTTCACATTACCGCTGTCCTCCACTATGCTTAATGGGTATATCCAGCATTACGGCGTTTCAGCGCAGTATAACGGTCTGAGTGGGACGAGGGTCGTATCTAGCCTTAACACAGATGAAACGCTTTCCTTTCTTGCTATTTGCAAATAGCGATATACCATAACGCACTATTTGTATCTTGGCCGACCCATTCCCCGTTGATGATGTTGTAAGAGACTACTTGCTTTGTAGCGCCTTCGTGCATGCCCACAGTCCTCAGCAGAGAAGCTGATAAGGGTAAAGTGAGCCTAGTGCCTTCGTGGCTATCTCCCCACTGTATACCGGCCAAAAAGGCCAGTCTTTAGCCCTTCTTACCGGCTTATATGCCGGTAAGACCGTCTGACAGCCCTGGGCAAAACCTTTTTTATAGCCCGTTTTGCCCATCTGCCCGGGTATCATCAGTAACAAGGCCTCTACGGCTGCAGACCTAGCCTCGACGCCATCTGACACACCTGGTCAGTAGCGCATCAGTAACACGCTATTTAAGCAGCTCGATACAGCGACGGAGCTGCCGCAGTCCCTTGTGCGTGTACACCCGCTCCGTGACATCGCCTCCAGCATGCCCCAGGATACGTCTTTTGGCGGTCTCGTTGGCCCCGGCATTGTCCAGGAGAGTGGCTACGGTATGGCGGCAGTCGTGAGTGGTGTGCTTGCTGCCGTTGACCAGGGCCATGGCCCGGTGCCAGACAGTGCAGTATCGGGGGTAGCTGTAGCCCTTGCCTGCAGCATCCGTGATCAGCATCTCTCCCGGGCCGTCCATCCGGGCGGCTATGAGAGGCAGGATCCTGTGGTGGATGGGGATGGTCCGGATCCCGGCCTGTGTCTTGGACCGGGTGATCTGGATGGCCTGCTGCCTGAGACTGACATCTGCTTTACGGAGGGCCAGCAGCTCCCCGCAGCGCAGGCCTGTGTAGAGGAGGATCAGGACGGTATCCGCCCCGGGCTGGTCCGTATTGGCCCACAGCCGGTTGATCTTTTGGCGGCTGATGACGTGGTGCGGACGGACCGGGTGGTTTTTACCGATCCGGAGGAGCGGTGCATAAGCCCTGGAGATGACCTCAGTCTCTAGGGCATACTTTTCGACCAAGGATATAAGTGACCGGACTTTTTTGAGCGAGCTGTACCCCAGCCCGCTTTTTCTCATCCCATCCAAAACGCCCTGGTAGTCCCGATGCTTGAGCTCAGCTATAGGCTCCTGCCCCAGACTCTCCAGGTGGCGCCAGCTGTTGGCGTAGCTTGTGATGGTGCTGGCAGATGGCTCCGTATCAGCGATGTGGGCCGCACGCCAGCGGCAGTAGACTTCGGCCAGGGTCTCCCGATGGCCGGCTAAGGAGGTGTGTCGATGGATCTTGTTGTAGTCAGCGGCAAAAATCTCAGCCTCTACCTGGGAGGAAAAGTACTCAACCGGCTTTTGCCGACCCTGCTCCGTCACTACAAAGACAAACGGCCTCCTCCGACGACCTGACAGATGTTTGATTGACCCATAACCGTTAGGTTTACGCATTTTAACAACCCCTTTTTTGACTATGATAAGGAGATGATAAGACATGGTAAGCAACGTTGACTACTATGTGGCCGGGTTTGATACGACCGGCAAGCGGGTGGGCAGCCTGATCTTTGACGGCCTCCCTGATGATACTCAGGCTGTGGCCGACGCCGTAGCCAAAGGCAAGGCAGCCTTTGCCGATGCTGCTGTGGTGGAGGTGATCTCCGCCGACGACTACAGCCTGTATCTGTCGGGCGACTACGTCCGGGGCGCAGACGGCAAGCCCGTCAAGTATGTGGCCCCCGAGCCTACGGAGGCCGAGAAAAAGGCGGCCCAGCAGGCAGAGCTGACCGCCGATTACAAAGCCCAGGTGGCCGAGCTGACCACTGCCCTGCAGGTGGCAGAGCTCAACGGCGACACGGATGCCAAGGCCAGCATCCAGAGCGACTTTAGAGACCTGCAGGCGAGCTATAAAGACGGAATGGAGGCATTAAAATGATCAGAGTTGCAAAACGGTGCCCTTACTGCGCTCACAAGGTTGACCAGACCACGGGAAAATGCATCAACGACAAGTGCATCGCCTGCGGTCAGGTGGTGGTCAAAATCGACACGGACAAAGAGGCGGAAGCCAAGTAGAGAGGGGTGACCCCGTATGGAGAGCATCTCCCTCGGAGACATGGTGGCGGTCCTGGGCTTTTTCGGGGCCGTCCTCTTTTTTATAATCAGGTCTTTTACAAAGCCCCTCCAGGACCTGCTCCAGCGCACCATCCAGGCACTCAACCGCCTGTCGGACCTCCTCACCGAGGAACAAAACCGCAGGCAGGAGCTGGAGCTCCGGATACAGAGGGTGGAGGACCGCTGTAAGAGCAATGGCCACAGGATTGACCGACTGGAGGAGCAGCAAAAAAGATGTATAAGCAAATCTTTAGTCAACTAAAACAGCTCAAACGGCTGCGGTTTGAGATCCGGTCCGTCTGGCTTTTTAGGGTCATCGTCCTGCTGGGCCTCACCCCCTACGTGCTGGCCCTCGCCGCCTGGGGGTGGTCCATGGTGACAGGCAGGCACGACCCGTGGGTGATCCCCATGATCGACAGCTGCCTGCGGATCAGTGGTCAGATCTTTGCCCCGGCCGCCGTGACCGCAGCCCTCAACCTGGTTCCCCGGGTCCGAGACGAGAATGGGGACGGGGTGCCGGACGTAGACCAGGAGGGGCAAGATAAGGAGGCAGCTAAAAATGAGACAAGTGACTCTGGACGACATCCGGACGCAGGCTGAGGCGTCCCGTGCCCAGCTCTGGGAGGATGCCCGGAACATGCGGAGAGATGTCAAAATCTATCTGCATTGGACTGCTGGCCGTTATGGCCAGTTTTTTGATGACTACCATCTCAACATCGACCAGGACGGGACTATCTATGCCAGCACAGACGACCTGAGCGAGACTCTTGCTCACACATGGCATCGTAACACGGGCTCTGTAGGCGTGACACTGTGCTGCTGCTATGGAGCCGATACGGCAGACCTGGGGGACTATCCGCCCACGGCTGCCCAGATCGAGGCCATGGCCCAGGTGGTGGCTGTCCTGGCCAAAGCCTTATGGCTGACTATCGACCGGGATCGGGTACTGACCCATGCAGAGGCCGCGGACAACATCGACGGCCTGCTGCCCGTAGAAGATGAGTACGGGCCCCAGACCACCTGCGAGCGCTGGGATCTCCAGTACCTGGGCACAGCTGAGAGCCCGGAGTGGACCGTCGACTATGATGATCCTCGGACCGGGGGCAACGTGCTCCGGGGTAAGGCAATCTGGTACCGCCAGCAGATGGGGGAGTGATCCCTATGATAGATATGCAGGACCCGGACGTCCGGAAGACGGTCCTTATCATGGCAGGTGCTGGCTTGCTCTGTCTCGTCGCAGGGATGATCCATGGATGCAAACAGGAGCAAAAGGCCGCCCAGCCAACTGTGATGCCGTATCAGGATACCACGGACCCGGTCGAGGCTGCCAATCAGCTCAAGCTTTCCGAGGACTCCGCCCGGGCGGTGACCAAGGAGATCTATCGGATCCAGCAGGCCCAGCCCACGCCCCAGGTGACCTACTACGTCCAGGCTCCGGATCTGACGGCCGGAGCGGAGACCGTGGCCCGGGACATCCAGGAGGATAAGCCATCCGTCCCGGCAGCTGCCAGGGAAAAGGCGGACCGCACGGTGGTCACGGCTGACCACGACCGTCAAAAGGTGGATGTGTACAAGGTTAATCTGCGCAAGCCCCACAAGATCAAGGTGGGGGCCATGACCACCGGAGACAAGACATACATCGGCGCTGGATACCAGTACGGCCGGTGGGAGGGCATGCTTTACACCAGGACCGGCCGCAAGGTGGAGGCTGGCTCCATCACATATACCGTTAAGGAGTGGTGACGATATGATAAGATACATAATCTACCTGCCCCTGCAGCTGATCTGCATGGTGCTCTGCTACCTCACCAACTGGCTGGTGGTGCTCTTTGCGGACGAGCATGGAGAGCTGCCTGGCCTGCTGCGCATGTGGCAGACCTGGGACGACACCCTGGACAATCGGACGGACATGGGGCGGATGCCATCCTGCCTGCGCTACGACTGGGACGCACACTATATCCAGGAGCACAGGATGGAGTGCGGACAGATCCGCTACACGGAGAGGCTCATCAAGCCGTTTGGACTGGCTGACCGGCTCCGGCGCTACTGCTGCCGGGTCCACTGGCTGTATCGCAACTGCGCCTATGGCTTTGCCTTTTACCTTTTGGGGGCCACTGTCTGGCCCCAGCAGTACCCGATCCAGACCAAGAGCGGGGACGGATGGTACTTTTGCCGCTCCGGCCTGGTCTGGGCCTACAAAAACGAGGCCCGGATCACGGGCCGGTGGTGCTGGAAGATCTACCTGGGTTGGAAGCTCCAGCGGACCATGCAGACGGACTACCGGGCCATGATCGCTACCAGGCTGTGGATCAGCCGCAAGTAAAAACGCCTCCAGGGCTAGCCCCTGGGGGCTCTATTTTTATGTATACATATAAAATTTAAAAAATATGCGTACAAACTATTGCAAAATATGCGTACATATGGTATTATATAGTCACAGGGAGGAAGGAAAGCCCTGAAGAACTTGAGAACGGCACCGAAAAAACGGAAGCCTTCAAAGGAGGAAAAACCATGAAGAGATTAAGTTATGAAAAAGACGAGAATCGTTGGATGTGGAGATGGAACGACGATGATAATGTTTACTGGGCTACCAATAATCGAGGAGATGGCGTTTTCAGAATCGACCTTTCCCGGAACGAAAATAGCCAGGTTCTCGGAACTTGCGATTTTTCCCTCCATGGTATGACGGACGAAAGCGCAAAGAGGAAAATCCGGAGGTGGATGACGAAAGACGATGATTTCTGGGATGATTTCTGGGAGGAGTGATTTTAAGCCCCGCCACCACTTGAAAGGAGCTGAACACCATGAAATGTTTTGTGAATTTTATTAATGGCGACAACGGTGAGGAGGACGCATATCGGGTGCTGACTGTTCCGGCGGAAGCTGAACACCAGGTTGACACATGGGTCCAGGATTTAATTCAAGAAATGAAGCCAACTCAGCAGCGCCTGGACAAGAAATTTGGAGCATCCCATTCCCTGCTGATTATAGTCAGGGATGGAGCCGAAGAAATTTTCAGTCTCCACGCTGAATGAAGGAGTTAAAACCATGAAAAAAACCATTTACATGAACGACCCGTTATATAAGCTCAATGAGCAGACCCCGGACGGCGGGTTTTCCCGCCGCCTGGGTGAAATCGTGGAGCGGTACGACGCAATCATGAAGCTAACACCTAAACCGCCAAAATTTTCTCCGGAAGAAATGCACATCCTGGGCGAGGTTCTTGCTGGCGCAAAGATTTCTGCGGGGTTTATTCATTCCCTGGGCTTTGAAATCCAGGACAGCGTTTTGGAAACGCCGGAAATCCGGGAAGCCCTTGCTAAAAAAATCGACAGCATGACAGCCGCCGAAAAAATCAAAATGATAGAAGAGCTTGTAAACTAAATCGTCCGAAAGCTCAAAAGGATAGCCAAAGAGGACCGTCAGTGACGGCCCTCTATTTTTTTGCCGGCAAAAATACGGCAGAAATTTAAGCCAAAACGTACCTATCAGAGCGTTTTTTAAAAAAGTGGCCCTTGGCTAAAACCTGCATACAGCCTATCAAAACAGCTTGTCTCTATCATTTTTCCCGGACCCGTGATAAAATAAACTATTGAGACTTTTCACTGTCAATTGCTGGAATCTTAAGATAGAAGGGAAACAGAGAACCAATGACCAAGAGTTACACCATTCTGAATTACGGCTGTCAGATGAATGAAAGCGATTCAGAACATTATGCCGGGCAGCTGTCTGACCTGGGCTACCATTATACCGAAGATTATCATGATGCAGACGTGATCCTGATCAATACCTGCTGTGTCCGGGAAAGTGCAGAGAAGAAGATCCTGGGCAAGATCGGGGAAATGAAGCAGATCAAACGGGAAGATCCTTCCAAAGTTCTCTGTGTCACCGGCTGCATGGCCCAGAAAGATGGGGCGGACTTCCTGAAGAAGTACCCCCAGGTGGACCTGCTCATCGGTACGGCCCATGTGAATAACTTCAGTGCCATCCTCCAGGATTATCTGCACCAGACCCAGCGGAAATCTGGCATGTTCAATGATCTCACCGTCATGCCCAGGGAATTCGAGGGCCATTTCGTGCGGAAGAGCAGCTATGCGGCCTGGGTGCCCATCATGTACGGCTGCAACAATTTCTGCACCTACTGCATCGTGCCCTATGTCCGGGGCCGAGAACGGAGCCGCAGTGCCGAGGCCAGCTGTGAGGAAATCCGGAAGGCTGTGGACCTGGGCTACCGGGAATTCACGCTCCTGGGACAGAATGTGAATTCCTATGGAAAAGACCGGGGAGACAAGGATGCTTTTGCCGCTCTCCTGCGCCAGGTGGATGCCATCCCCGGGGTGGAACGGGTCCGCTATATGACCAGCCATCCTCGGGATATGAGCGAGGAACTGATCCGGACCATTGCGGAAAGCAAACATGTGTGCAAGCATTTCCATATCCCCGTCCAAAGCGGCAGCACCCGGATCATGCAGGCTATGAACCGGGGCTATACCCGGGAATCCTATCTCCAGCTGGTGGCTACCATCCGGCGCTACGTGCCGGAAGCGGTGCTGACCACAGACATCATCGTGGGCTTCCCGGGAGAGACGGAGGAGGACTTCCAGGAGACCCTGAGCCTTTTCGAGGAAGTCAGCTATGATGCGGCTTATACCTTCATCTACTCCAAGCGTTCCGGGACTCCGGCAGCCGCCATGGAAGCCCAGGTGCCGGAAGAGGTGAAGAAAGATCGGCTGAACCGGCTCATGGAGCTCCAGAACCGGCACAGCCTGAAACATAACCAGAAACTGGTGGGGCGGACCCTGCCGGTGATGGTGGAAGGCCTGAGCCACAACAACAAAAAAATGTGGAGCGGCCGGACCGACGGCAACAAGCTGGTGCTCTGGCCGGTGGGGGAACGGATCTTCAATCCTGGGGACATCGTCCCCGTGGCCATTGAAACCGCTCAGACCTGGCTGCTCAAAGGACGTGCTGTGTTATGACGACGTTAACTCCGATGCTCCAGCAGTATCTGGAGATCAAGGAACAACATAAAGACGAGCTGCTTTTCTTCCGGCTGGGCGATTTCTATGAGCTCTTCAATGAAGATGCCATCACGGCGTCCCGGGAACTGAACCTGACCCTGACCAAGCGGGCCGGAGGGAAGGCAGGGGCTTCCAGCTCCATGCCCATGTGCGGGGTGCCCTTCCATTCGGTGGACGGCTACCTGGCCAAACTGATCAAAAAAGGCTACAAGATCGCCATCTGCGACCAGATGGAAGATCCCAAAAAAGCCGTGGGCATCGTGAAACGGGAAGTGACCAAGATCCTGACCCCGGGGACGGTGCTCAGCGATGCGGTGCTGGAGGAGAGCCACAACCAGTACCTGGCCTGCCTGGAACAGGATGACAGCGGGTTCTGCCTGGCCTTTGCCGATGTGTCCACCGGGGAATGTGCCTGGTACCTGGCCCGGGGAAAGGACCGGGAGGAAGCTGTGCTGGACCAGCTCTATCGGATCCAGCCGGCAGAACTGGTGCTGACGGAACCCCAAGAGGCCTTGGGCGGCCTGCTGGATAAAATGGCCCAGAAACTACCGGACTGCATGGTGAACCAGTATGATCCGGTGCCCGGCCTGGATTACTTCCGCCAGCATTTCGGAGAAGACTGCCCGGCAGCCAAGGAACCTTTGGTCCATGGGACGGTGGAGCATATGCTCCAGTACATCCATGAAAATGTAAAGAGCGACCTGGCTCAGATCAACCGGCTCCGGGAAATCACTACGGATGCGGTGATGAATCTGGATGCCACGGCCATCCGGAACCTGGAACTGGTGAAGAGCATGAAGGACGGCACTCGCCATGGGACCCTCCTGGAAGTGCTGGATTATACCCGGACGGCTATGGGGGCCCGGCAGCTCCGGCAGTGGGTGGAAAGCCCGCTGTTGGATACGGCCCGGATCCGGCTGCGGCAGCAGGCCATCGGCTATATGGTGGACCATGCCCGGTTCCGCACGGACCTGGGAGACGGCCTGGGAGAAATCACCGACTTGGAACGGATCCTGTCCCGGATCGAAGTGGGGTCTGCCAATGCCCGGGACCTGGCGGCCCTGCGGACGGCACTCCGGGCCCTGCCCCAGGTGAAGCAGCTGCTTTCCGGGATCCCGGCGGGACTCCTCCATACCCTGGACGGCCGGATCAGCCTGCACCAGGATCTATTGGATGAACTGGAACGGGGCATCGTGGATGATCCTCCTTTCACTGTCCGGGAAGGGGGCATGATTCGGCGGGGCTTCAATGCGGAACTGGACGAAGTCCACGACATTGCAGAAAACAACAACCAGTGGATGCTGCACTTCGAACAGAAGATCAAGGACCAGACCGGGATCAAGAACCTGAAGGTAGGGTATAACAAAGTCTTCGGCTATTATATCGAAGTGTCCAAAGGACAGATTTCCCAGGTGCCGGACAGCTTCATCCGGAAGCAGACCCTGGTCAACGGAGAACGGTACATCGTGCCGGAACTGAAGGATTTCGAGAACAAGATCCTCAGCGCCAAGGAAAAGATCCAGCAGCTGGAATATTACCTGTTCGACGGGATCCGCCAGGATATCCGCCAGCATCTTGCTGAGGTCCAGGAAACGGCCCGGGGCCTGGGGGTGCTGGATGTGCTCTATTCCCTGGCCATGGCAGCTTTCAAAGGGAATTATGTGTGCCCCCAGCTCAACAACCGCCAGGAGATCACCATCAAAGACGGTCGGCATCCGGTGGTAGAAAAGCTGTTGGAACGGGAATTGTTCGTGCCCAACGATGTGCACTTGAATAACACCGACGAAAGGCTGATCATCCTCACAGGCCCCAACATGGCGGGGAAATCCACTTATATGCGCCAGGTGGCCCTCCTTACCCTGATGACCCAGATGGGCAGCTTCATCCCGGCACGGGAAGCAGATGTGTGCCCGGTGGACCGGATCTTCACCCGGGTGGGGGCCAGCGATGACCTGGCCACGGGCCAGAGTACCTTCATGGTGGAAATGAACGAAGTGGCCAACATCCTGAAATACGCCACCAGCCGCAGCCTGATCATCCTGGATGAAGTGGGCCGGGGCACCAGCACCTACGACGGCATGAGCATCGCCCGGGCGGTGGTGGAATACATCAATGACAAGATCAAAGCCAAGACTCTCTTCGCCACCCACTACCACGAACTGATCGAACTGGAACAGCTGGATCCGGGGATCAAGAACTATTCGGTGGCTGTCAAGGAAAAAGGCCGGGAAGTGGTCTTCCTCCGGCGGATCGTCCCTGGGGGCACGGATAAGAGCTACGGGATCCATGTGGCCCGTCTGGCCGGCCTGCCGGAAAAAGTGGTGAAGCGGGCGGACGAGCTGCTGACAGGCTATACGGCCCAGGGGAGTACTGGGAAACCGACGGCTCCGGCCCCCCGGAAGGCGGCCAGACCTCAGGAAGAAGACCTGCAGCCCAGCCTCTTCAGCGATGTGATCGGGGATACCCTGCGGAGCCTGGATGTGATAACTATGACGCCCCTGGAGGCGCTGAATACCCTGTATAAACTCCAGGAAGAAGCCAAACGGGAGGGAGGTCGGAACTGATGAGTGCCAAAGTACAGCTGCTGGACCAGAATACTTCCAACCAGATCGCTGCCGGGGAAGTAGTGGAAAAACCTGCTTCCGTGGTGAAGGAACTGGTGGAGAATTCCCTGGATGCCGGTGCCAGCCAGATCGAGGTGAGCATCTTTGCCGGAGGGACGGAATTCATCCGGGTCCGGGATAACGGGTCCGGAATGGATGAAGCCAATGCCCGGATGGCCATCCTGCGCCATGCCACCAGCAAGATCGTCAAGGCAGACGACCTGCTCACCCTCCACACCCTGGGTTTCCGGGGGGAAGCCCTGCCCAGTATCGCTTCTGTCTCCCATTTCACCTTGCTGACCCGGGAAGCCGGATCGGACTTCGCCACCCGGATCACCATCGACGGGGGCGAAGAGATGGAAGTGGAATCCATGGGCGGGGATGTGGGGACCACCATCACCGTGAAAGATCTGTTCTATAACGTCCCAGCCCGGCGGAAGTTCCTCCGGACGACCCATACAGAAGGCCGGTACATCAGCGAGATCCTCTCCAAGATCGCTCTGTCCCGGCCGGATGTCCATATGATCCTGACCCGGGATGACAAGGAAGTAATCAATACCCCGGGCAGCGGGGATATCCTGGACACCATCGGGTCTCTTTACGGGAAAGAAGTGACCCGAGAACTGCTGACGGTGGACTATGCCCAGGACGGGATTTCCGTTAAAGGGTATATCAGCCGGCCCACCCTGCTGAAGGGGACCCGGCAGTGGCAGACCCTCTTTGTGAACGGCCGCTGCATCAACAACCGGATGGTGAGCAAGGCCATCGACCATGCCTACCAGTCCCAAATCCCCAAAGCCGGATTCCCCTTCGCCGTGCTGGACATCGGCATCGATACCCATCTCATCGATATCAACGTCCATCCCCAGAAAAGCGAAATCAAGTTCGGGGATGAAAGCGCCGTGTACCGGGCGGTATACCACGGCCTCTGCCAGGCCCTGACCCAGCCCATGACGGGGAAATCTGCAGGGGATGGTTCCGTTGCCCTGGCGCAGCCTGGCTTCCAGAAGCCGGAAACGGCAGCGCTCCCGGGACGGACATCAGGGACAGCGCCGGAACAGAAGCCCCTCTTCCAGGGAGATGGCCGGGGATATCAGCCTCGGATCAGTTCCTTTGGGCGGAGCTATGCGTCCAGCCCTTCCGGCAGCTACGGCCAGCCAGTATGGAAGGTGCCCGAGGAAATCTCTGAAGAGACCACGGCAAAATTCTTTGCGGCCCAGCGCCGGGAAGAACCGATCCCGGCGGGAACCGCAGCCGGAACCGGGGAGATGACTGGCAGCCCGGCGGGATCCGGGATGGAAGCCCCTATCAGCGATGTAGCGCTGACAGAGGAAGCCCGGGACGCTGCGTCAAACAGCGGCGTGGATATGATCTGGCCCCTGGGCCAGGTGGACCGGGTCTTCATCGTGGCCCAGTCGGAGACAGCCTTATATTTGATCGACCAGCATGCGGCCCATGAACGGATCATGTATGACAAATTCGTCCGTCAGCAGCAGAAGATCCCTTCCCAGCAGCTGCTCCTGCCTTTGTTCCTCAATGTGACCAAGCCCGATGTGGAACTGATCGAAAGCTACCGGCAGGAATTCCTGGAACTGGGAGTGGATGTGGAACCTGCCGGGGAAACCGCCCTCCGGGTCTCGGCACTGCCGGCGGATGTGGAAAACGGACAGGCGGAAGGCTTCATCGAAGATATCCTGAAGCTGCTGTCGGAAAACAAGAAAATCAAGACCAGCGACCTGCGGGAAGGCGTGCTCCACTATGCGGCCTGCCACAGTGCCATCCGGGCGGGAGAAGTGCTGAACATCCGCCAGATGCGCCAGCTGATCCTGGAACTGCTGAACACAGAGCATCCCTTTACTTGTCCCCACGGACGGCCCTGCATGATTCAGCTTTCCAGCGAAGAACTGTACCATATGTTCAAGCGGACTTGAACAGGAAAGGAGAACCGAAGCCATGTCCATTTACGGGGTCACGGTCATCCGCAAATGCGGGACCGAACTCTATCAGGAAGCCCGTACCTGGGCCCGTACCCTGGGCCTTCCTTTCTTTCCCCGGCCCCTCCATGGGACCATGGAGCAGTTCCTGCAGGAAAAAGGCCTGAGGGCTGTCCTGGTGGCCACCCATCAGGGCCCTCAGGTCTGTACGGAAGAAGGGATCCTCCGGTATCATCCCTCCATGGGTGTCCCACGGATCCGGAACCTGAAACGGAGCGGCACGGATCACTTGGTCCAGGCCTGCCAGCTCCAGCGGGGGATGCGGGTGCTGGACTGCACTTTGGGCCTGGCCGCCGATGCGGTGGTGGCCTCCTTCGTGACGGGACCGGAAGGGAAAGTGGTGGGACTGGAAGCTTCTCCCGTCCTGTATTGGGCCGTTTCCCAGGGTCTCCAGCACTATGTCATCGAGGATCAGGATATCACAGAGAGCCTCCACCGCATCCAGGCCCGTCTGGGAAAAGCAGAAGACCTGCTACCTGCGTTCCCGGCGGATTCTTTCGATGTGGTCTATTTCGATCCCATGTTCAGGAATCCGGTAGGGAATTCGGCCAGTATGCAGCCCCTGCGCCCGGCTTCCTACCATAAATCTTTGGATCCGTCCATGATCCGGGCTGCCCTGCGCCTGGCCCCTCGTGTGGTGGTGAAGGAACGGGATGAAGACCTGCTCCGGAGCCTGGGTGCCCGGGAGATCCAGGGGGGCAAATACAGCCGGATCCGGTATGGAATCATCGAAAGGGAGGCAGTAGTGTGATAAAGGGCAAACCGAAAGTCATCGCCATCATCGGCCCTACGGCTACGGGCAAGAGCCATTGCGGTATCGCCCTGGCCCAGGAGCTGGGAGGCGAGATCATCTCCGGAGATTCCATGCTGGTGTTCCGCCATATGGATATCGCTACAGCCAAGCCGACGGCAGAGGAACTGGCACTGGTGCCTCATCATCTGGTGGACATCCTGGATCCGCAAGAAAAATTTTCCGTGGTGGATTTCCAACAGCAGGCGGACCGGCTGATCCGGGACTGCCAGGCCAGGGGAAAGATGCCCATCCTGGTAGGGGGGACCGGCCTCTACGTCAAGGCTCTCCTAGAAGGATACGATTTTTCCCAGGTGGACGAATCTGCCTCCCTGCGCCAGGAACTGGACGCCTTTGCCGAACGGGAGGGGAATGAGGCACTCCACCAAAAATTGGAAGCTCTGGATCCGGATAAAGCCATGGAATTGAAGATTAATGACAGAAGGCGTATAATAAGAGCCATCGAAACAACCCTTGGCGGGGAACGGGTCTCTGCAGCCAAGGCGGCAGAGAGTCCCTACGACGCGGTTGTCTTCGGATTGAGTATGCCTCGGGCTTCTCTCTATGAGAGGATCAACCGGCGGGTGGATCAGATGGTGGAACAGGGCCTGTTCGAAGAGACCCGGAAACTGATGGCCATGGGGGTGCCGGAAACGGCCCAGTCCATGAAGAGCATCGGCTACCGACAGGTGCTGCAGTATTTCCATGGGAAATGGACCCAGGAAGAATGCATCGCCAAATTGAAGCAGGCTACCCGGAATTTTGCCAAACGGCAGATCACTTGGTACAAGAAAATGCCCTACATCCAATGGTTCCAGCTGGAAGATCCTCCCGAGTATCAGCGTTGTGTTGCAGACATGCTGGCCGCATTGCAGGCCAAAGATTTTATCCAGGAATCAGGAACCCTGAGGCGCTAAGCATCCTTCTTCGGATACTGAAGTTCAAGGCAGGAAGATTTTTCGGGTTTTTCCTGTAATACGTACACGACAAGGAGAGGAATATCATGACAATGGGTACAAACAAACCACTGAATCTGCAGGACAGTTTCCTGAACCGGGTGCGCAGTGAAAAAAAGACCATTGTGGTCTATCTGCTCAATGGCTTCCAGGTTCGCGGCAAGGTCTGGGGCTTCGACAATTTCACGGTGATCATGGAAAGCGAAGGCAAGCAGCAGCTGATTTACAAACATGCAATTTCTACCATTGCTCCCTTAGAGGCAGAGACAATCCTAGTCTTAAAAAAAGGAAATGATCAGGGTGTCAATAAGGAATAAGCTGGAAAAAGAAATCAATCTGTTTTTGGAATATCTGACGGTGGAAATGGGACTGGCCTACAATACCCGGGAATCCTATGGTAGGGATCTCCGGCTCTTTGCCGGATGGATCAAGAAACCCTTGACGGAAGTAAGCCGGGAGGATATCCTGGCGTATATGAAGATGCTCCGGCAGCAGCAGTATGCACCCACGTCAGCTTCCCGGAAACTGGCGGCTCTGAAGGCTTTTTTCCGCTTTATGACGGCGGAGGGTTTCCTGGAGGAAGATCCGTCCGAAGTGGTCGAAGCGGGGAACCGGGGTGTGGTCCTGCCCAAGGTGATGAGCCTGGAAGAAGTGGAGCAGCTTCTAGCAGCCCCGGATCTCCGCCAGCCGGAAGGCTTCCGGGACCGGACCATGCTGGAAGTGATGTATGCGACCGGCATGCGGGTCTCAGAACTCTTGAACTTGAAACGGGCCAGCGTGAACCTGGAGACCCGCTATGTGATCGCCTATGGGAAAGGTGCCAAGGAACGGCTGATTCCCCTGGGCAAGGCAGCTATCCAGTTCCTGGAGAAATACCTGAGGGAGGTGCGGCCTCTCTTTGTGAAGAACGGACGGGAAGATGACAGTCTCTTCCTGACCATCCGAGGGACGGGGATGACCCGGCAGCGGTTCTGGCAGATCATCAAGGAATATGGGGTGAAGGCCGGGATCCAGAAGCCCCTGACTCCCCATATCCTGCGCCATTCTTTTGCCACCCATATGCTGGATAACGGGGCGGATCTCCGGACGGTGCAGGAACTCCTAGGTCATTCGGATATCTCTACCACCCAGATCTATACCCATCTGACCAACAGCCGCCTGAAGACGGTCTTTGACAAGAGCCATCCCCGGGCGTGAAAGAATCCGAGGTGAACGACGATGCTGAAAACAACTTTACTGATGGGCCTGATGACGGGCCTGATGCTTTTGATCGGTGACTATATCGGGGGGAGCAGCGGCATGACCGTGATGCTGGCCTTCTCCCTGATCTCCAACGTTTTGATGTACTGGTACAGTGACAAGCTAGTGATCTCCCAGTACAACGCCCAGCCAGTGGATGCCCAGAGCGCCCCCATGCTCTACGGGATCGTCCAGGGCCTGGCCCAGCGGGCCCAGCTCCCTATGCCCCGGGTCTATGTGATCGATACAGGGCTGCCCAATGCCTTTGCTACGGGAAGGAATCCGGAACACGCAGCGGTCTGTGTCACCACGGGCCTCATGGAGCTCTTGGAACCCCGGGAGATTGCTGGGGTGCTGGGCCACGAGATGAGCCATGTTAAGCACGGCGATATCCTGATCAGCACCATTGCCGCCGGCATGGCCGGGATCATTTCCGTCATGGCCCGCTTCGCTTTCTGGTTCGGCGGGGACCGGGACGACCGGCGGAACAACCCTGTGGTAGGGATCCTGATGCTGGTCCTGACGCCCCTGGCGGCTGCCATCATCCAGCTGGCCATTTCCCGTACCCGGGAATATATGGCCGATTATACCGGCGGCCAGCTCAGCGGGGACCCGGATGCCCTGGCAGACGCCCTAGCCAAGATCGAGAGCTATGCCCGGACCCGGACCATGCCCCGGGCTACGGAAGCGACTGCTCATATGTTCATCATCTCTCCTTTCTCTGCCAAGGATGCCCAGGCTCTTTTCAGTACCCATCCTTCTACGGAGAAGCGGATCGAACGGCTCCGGGCGGAAGCCCAGCAGATGCGTCAGGCAGGGATGATCCAGCCACTAGTCTGAAAGCGGTCCGGCTCCAGCTGACATTTTTCATTGTATTTAACAAAAAGAGAGCATTCCATCTGTCAGGACGACGGACGTGTAATGCTCTCATTTTCATTACATAGACTATCAAATGTCATGGATTTGCAAGAAATATTTCACGGTTGTTTGATTTTGTATACATAATATAGATATATAATTTTTTGTGATTAATAAGATAACCATTATTGTTGGTAATTTTCTGATATTTTCCTTGTTATTCAAGGACTCGTATGATAGAATGTTTCCGTAACAAAGGCTGTCCGGACTGGAGACGGACAGCGCGTTGCATGCTCTATATATTATATTTTATCTATTGGAGGAGGATCTTAAATGGAGAGGATGATTATCAAATTATCCATGTTCCACACCCTGGCTTTGGGGGTACTTTCTATCTGGTTCGGTGACTGGCTGCGGTCCAAATTCCCCGTCCTGAAAAAGTACTGCCTGCCGGGCGCAGTTGTCGGCGGTACGATTTTTGCTATCATCAGTTTACTGCTTTATAATGCCGGTGTCTGCGAACTGCAATTCGATTACAAGGTGGCCAACAGCCTGTTCTACTGCATCTTCTTTGCTGCCAGCGGTGCAGCTGCCAGCCTGAGCCTGCTGAAGACCGGCGGGAAATATGTGGTGATGTTCTGTATTTCCGCCGCTGTCCTGGCCGCTCTCCAGAACGGTATCGCTCTGGGCCTGGGCAAGGTCCTGGCAGTTCCGCCTCTGCTGTCTATGATGACAGGTTCCATCCCGATGACCGGCGGCCACGGCAACGCGGCAGCTTTTGCTCCCATCGCCGTCCAGTTCGGCCAGAGCAATGCGATGGAAGCCGCTATCGCTGCTGCTACCTTCGGTCTGATCTCCGGGGCTATCATCGGCGGGCCTTTCGGCCGCTTCATCGTTCGGAAACATCACCTGGAAGATCCGGCTCTGGATGGCAAGGGTGAAATGGAAGAAGAATCCGGGAAATCCACCATGGGCAACCTGATGCACAAAGGCGATGTGGTCCAAGCCATGTACCTGATGTGCTTTGCCCTGGGTGTGGGTGGCGCTTTCTTCACCGTATTGAAAGCCCTGCACATTTCCTTCCCGATCCACGTATGCTGCATGTTCGCCGGCATCCTGATCCGTCTGTTCTTCGATGCCAAGAAGGGCGCTGACCATACCGCCCTGTACGAAGGCATCGATACCGTCGGGGATTTCTCCCTGGGTCTGTTCGTTTCCATGTCCATCATTTCCATGAAACTGTGGACCCTGGCCGGCATGGGTGTCCAGCTGTTCATCCTGTGCATGGCTCAGGCCATCTTCATCATCTTCTACTCCTACTTCGTGGACTTCTTCGGCATGGGCAAGAACTACGATGCGGCTGTCATCGCCGTGGGCCATACCGGGTTCGGCCTGGGTGCTGTGCCTGTATCCATGGTAACCATGACCGCTGTCTGCAAGAAGTACCGGTATTCTAAACTAGCCTTCTTCGTTGTGCCGGTGATCGGCGGGTTCCTGAGCAACATCACCAACGCCATCATCATCAGTAAGTTCCTGGACATCGCCCATACCATGCAGATGGCTATGGGACTGTAAGGGAAAACGGTACCAACAGAATATCCCAACGACACAAAGAGGATCCTGCTCCAGAGGATCCTCTTTTTCCATATCTGAGAAAATTCTCCAAACCCGCGTCCTGCCTTGTCTTCCATGAACATACGTTTTTGTCAAGTCTTTTCTATTTTTTCTGTGGTGTTATAATGAGTACAGTTTGCGGAGAAGGGAGGGAAGACGATGCATATTGCAGGCTGGCAGAAAGTATCCCTGGTGGATTATCCAGGGAAAGTCGCCTGTACCCTTTTTACGGGAGGGTGCAATCTCCGCTGCCCCTATTGCCACAACAGCGAACTGCTGGAAGGACGGATCCCTTCCCAGGATAGCCGAGAGATCTTTGCTTACCTGGAGGCCCGGAAGGGCATCCTGGATGCTGTGGTGGTCAGCGGCGGCGAGCCCTGTCTCCAGCCAGATCTGCCCGAGTTCCTGGAACGGCTGAAGCAAGAAGACCTCCTGGTGAAACTGGATACCAATGGCTGTTTTCCCGATCTCCTGGAACAGATCCTCCAGAAAGGTCTGGTGGACTACGTAGCCATGGACTGGAAAAATGCACCCGATGAATATGGGGTGACCAGCGGACGGGAGAATGTCCCCGTGGAGGCCATCACCCGGAGCCTGGAACAGCTGCTGACGGGAACGACCCCTTTTGAGCTTCGTACAACCGTTGTGGAGCAGCTGCATAATGAACACTCGTTCGAAAAAATCAGGGATTTCCTGGAGCCGCTGGTTGCCAAAACTGGGAAAAAGATCCCCGCTTTTTATCTCCAGGCATTCAAGGATCGGGAAACGGTCCCCTTTGCTGGTTTGACGGCGCCGGATAAAAAGACCTTGGAACGGTACGGGACCTGCCTGGCGGCGGTTTCCGACCGTGTCATGATACGTGGCTTGTAGACACAACATTTAGTATACAACGTTGTATAGAACCACTACATATTGACAATCCGGAGATTCCGGTCTACAATGGAAGAGCATTATGGAAATGTAAATTCGAGAGAAAGAGGGAATGGAGCCATGTATTCCGTGGTTAAGCGCGATGGCCAGATCGTTGATTTTGACGTGACCAAGATCAGCAGTGCCATCACGAAAGCATTCGTAGCACTGCATAAGAACTATCATCCCAGCATCATCAATATGCTTGCTCTGCAGGTGACGGCTGACTTCGATCCCAAGATCAAAGAGGATCGGATCAGTGTAGAGAGCATCCAGGACAGCGTGGAAAAAGTCCTGTCCGATTCTGGCTATGCAGATGTGGCCAAGGCTTATATCCTGTACCGGAAGCAGCGGGAACAGATCCGGAACGTGAATTCCTCCCTGCTGAACTACAAGGAACTGGTGGACAATTACCTGCGGGTGAACGACTGGCGGGTGAAAGAAAATTCTACGGTGACCTATTCTGTGGGCGGGCTGATCCTGTCCAACAGCGGCGCCATCACCGCCAACTACTGGCTGAACGAAATCTACGACAAGGAAGTGGCCGATGCTCATAAGAGCGCAGCTATGCACATCCATGATCTGAGCATGCTCACCGGCTACTGCGCCGGATGGAGCCTGAAACAGCTGATCCAGGAAGGACTGGGGGGCATTCCCGGGAAGATCACTTCTTCTCCTGCCAGCCACCTGTCCACCCTGTGCAACCAGATGGTGAACTTCCTGGGGATCATGCAGAACGAATGGGCCGGAGCCCAGGCATTCTCCTCCTTCGATACCTACCTGGCGCCCTTTGTGAAAAAGGATAACCTGAGCTACAGGGAAGTGAAGCAGTGCGTCCAGTCCTTCATCTACGGGGTGAACACCCCCAGCCGCTGGGGCACCCAGGCGCCTTTCTCCAACATCACCCTGGACTGGACCTGTCCCGACGATCTGAAGGACGTGCCTGCCATCGTAGGAGGCAAGGAGCAGGACTTCACCTATGGCGACTGCAAGAAAGAGATGGATATGGTGAACAAAGCCTTCATCGAGAACATGATCGAAGGGGACGCCAACGGGAGGGGTTTCCAGTATCCCATCCCCACTTATTCCATAACCAAGGATTTCGACTGGAGCGAAACGGAGAACAACCGGCTGCTCTTTGAGATGACGGCCAAATATGGGACTCCATATTTTTCCAACTACATCAATTCCGATATGAAACCCAGCGATGTGCGGAGCATGTGCTGCCGGCTGCGGCTGGACCTGCGGGAACTGCGGAAGAAATCCGGAGGCTTCTTCGGGTCTGGGGAATCCACTGGGTCCGTAGGGGTGGTCACCATCAATATGCCCCGGATCGCCTATCTGGCCAAGGACAAACAGGACTTCTATGACCGGCTGGACCATATGATGGACATCGCTGCCCGGAGCCTGAAGACCAAGAGGACCGTGATCACCAAGCTGCTGAATGCCGGACTCTACCCCTATACCAAACGGTACCTGGGTACCTTCAAGAACCATTTCAGCACCATCGGTCTCATCGGCATGAACGAAGTGGGCCTTAACGCCAACTGGCTCCGGAAAGACCTGACCCATCCAGAGACCCTGGCCTTCACCAAAGAAGTGCTGACCCACATGCGGGAACGGCTGAAGGACTACCAGGAAAAATACGGGGATCTGTACAACCTGGAAGCGACTCCAGCGGAATCCACCACCTACCGGCTGGCCAAGCATGATAAGGAACAGTATCCGGACATCATCACGGCCAATGAACATGGGACTCCGTACTATACCAACTCCTCCCATCTGCCGGTGGGCTATACCCAGGATCTCTTTACGGCCCTGGATATGGAAGATGATCTCCAGACCCTGTATACTTCCGGGACTGTATTCCACGCCTTCTTAGGCGAAAAGCTGCCGGATTGGCAGTCGGCCGCCGGGCTTGTACGGAAAATCGCCAACAACTACAAGCTGCCCTATTTTACCCTGTCGCCCACCTACAGCATCTGCCGGGAACACGGGTATCTGACAGGGGAGCAGTATACCTGCCCGTACTGTGGACAGAAGACGGAGGTCTACAGCCGTATCACCGGGTATTACCGGCCGGTCCAGAACTGGAATGATGGGAAAGTCCAGGAATTCAAGGATCGGAAGGTCTATGATCTGGGGCAGTCCCACCTTCGCAAGGGGGAAGCTCCGAAAGAACGGACGACATTCCAGAAACCGGCGGTGAAGCCGGTTCCGGCGGAAGGGAAGCGTGTGGCCAAGAGCGGTCAGGATCAGGAAAATACCTGGATCCTCTTCGGGACCCATACCTGCCCCAACTGCAAGATGGCTGTCCGGGAACTGGAAAGACATGGAGCGGCTTTTAAAGAGATCTTTGCCGAAGAACATCCGGAACTGGCAGAAAAATACCAGGTCCAGAGTGCACCCACCCTGCTGGTGAACCAGGGAGATACCCTGAGCAAGATCGAAGGCTTCGGACCGATCCGGGCCTTCATCAAAGAGCAGGGGATGTGAAGACTGGAGCCGCCAGTCCCGAGCACGCAATAAGGAAAGGACCCGCCCTTTTGAAGGACGGGTTCTTTTTCTTCATTGTAATGTGTATAATAGATTTGTTCGAAATCATTGGAAAGAGAGGAATCAGTGCGTTGGCTGCTTCTCAAATCAATATGCTGGAAGGCTCTCTGACGAAGCCTTTGTTTCAATTTGCCATCCCGGTGGCCCTGATTGGGATCCTGCAGCAGATGTTCAATACGGCGGACATCATGGTCCTGGGGCGGTACGTGGGAACGGAAGCCCTGGCAGCGGTGGGGAATAATGCCCCAGTGATCGGGGTCATGGTCAATCTTTTTTTGGGAATCTCCCTGGGGGCCAATGTGCTCATTGCCCGGCGGCTGGGAGGCCGGCAGTTGAAAGAGGCGTCGGGAGCCGTCCATACCACAGTGCTCATGGCCCTTTTGACCGGACTTTTCATTTTGGTGATAGGGGAAATCCTGGCGGGTCCCCTCATGGGTTGGATGGGGGTCCCAGAGAAAGTGCGGGCCTCCTCGGAATTCTACCTGCGCATTTACCTGCTGGGAATGCCGGGGATGACCCTGTATGATTTCCTTTCCGCCATCTACCGCAGCCATGGGAATGTGCGCACCCCGCTGCTGTCCTTGGTCACTGCCAGCCTGGTGAATATCGGAGGGAATTTCCTGGCGGTATTCCTGGGGTTCGGGCTGGCCGGCGTGGTGGTGGCTACGGCGGTGGCCAACTATGTGAGTTCCGGGCTCCTGCTCCGGATGCTGCGCTATGGACATGGGGTGCTCCATTTTTACCCGGGGGCCATCCGGATCCGCTTGGATGACATCCGGGAAATCCTCCGGGTGGGGGTGCCCGCCGGGATCCAGGGCATGGTGTTCAACCTGTCCAATATGGTGATCCAGTCCGCCATCAACAGCGAAGGAGCCCTGGCCATGGCGGCCTCGGCTGCGGCCTATGTACTGGAAATCAACAGCTATCCTTTCATCATCGCTTTCGGCCAGGCTATCACCACCTTCACCAGCCAGAATTTCGGCGCCGGAAACCAGGAACGCTGCCGGGAAGTGATACGCCGGGGGCTTTGCCTGAACTTCTTGTTCACCTGCGGCCTGATCGGGCTGGTTTTCCTGATGGCCAGGCCTTTCCTGGAAATCTTTGGACTCCAGGAAGAAGCGGTGGAACTGGGCCTTGTAAAAATCCATCTCATCATCGGATTTTATTTCCTATCCACCGTCTACGAAAGCCTGTCCGCTTCCCTGCGGGGATTCGGCAATTCCCTGGCGCCGGCCCTGGCCATGCTGGTAAGCATCGTCGGTGTCAGGATGCTGTGGCTGGCTACCTTTTACGCCGCCAACCCCACCTATCGGAACATCATGTACTGCTATCCACTGAGCTGGCTGACGGCCGATGTGCTGATCGGGGGATTGTTCTGGCGAGAGATGAGGAAGCAGAGGCTGACCCTCCTTCGTGTAAAATAGTTTTCAGCAAAATGGAAGATCCTTTATAAACTAGTAAAAAGGAAGGCTTTCATCTTAGCAGCTCCTTTTTCCTTTTTTCTCCCTCTATGGTATAATCAAAAGATAAGAAGAGATGAAGGAGAATTGCCATGCTGGCTGATTTACATATCCATACTACGTTTTCTGATGGAGTGTATACTCCGGAACAGATCATTGCCCAGGCCCGTGCTTCCGGGATCACAGCCCTGGCCATAACGGATCACGACAATATCCAGGCCTATGATTGGGCGTCCCGGACCATCCATTCCCGCCATCTGGATCTGCAGCTGATCCGGGGGGTGGAAATCGATACGGATTACAAGGGCAGGGATGTCCATGTGCTGGGGTATCATTTCGATCCGGAGAACCGGGCATTGCTCCAGGCCATGACCTGGACTCGGGTGGGACGGATCGCCCGGATCCGGAAGATCATCGAAAAAGTCAACGGACTGGGCTATCCCCTGACTTTTGCCGAAGTCCGGCAGGAGGCCAACGGATCCAAAAGCCTGGGCCGTCCCCATATCGCTCGGGTGCTGGTGAAGAAGGGGCTGTTCTCCCATACCCAGGCCGTATTCGATGCCCTGATTGCCAGCGGACGTCCCGCTTACTGCCGTCAGGTGAAGCTCCTGCCCCGAGAGGCGGTAGCACTGCTCCACGGGGCGGGCGGGTTGGCCGTCCTGGCCCATCCGGCGGAAATCGGAGATCCAGCATTGGCGGAAGAACTGCTGGATACGGTGCCCTTTGACGGCCTGGAAGTGTGGCATCCCTCCGTCCTCCAGGAACATCCCCATCATGACTGGCTCCAGACGGCCCGGGCCCACGGCCTTTTGACCAGCGGTGGCAGCGATCTCCATGGGAATCCAGGGCGGTTCCCTAGGCATCTGGGGGAATTTCCCGTACCATACCAAGATGTGGCAGGGATCGTCGGCGGGAAGCGACCTTGATCTTTGTACCTAGTAAACGGCCTCGGCGCCGTATCTCCCTGAAAAGCAGGTGTTGAACATGAAAGTTGTAGCCTTTGTGGGACCCAGCGGCACCGGGAAGAGTTTCCGGGCCATCGGTGTGGCCCACGACCACCATTGTGACGGCATCATCGATGACGGACTCTTGATCGAGGGAACCAAGATCCTGGCCGGGACCAGCGCCAAGACGGAACAGAACAAGGTCCAGGCAGTGAAGAGGGCCATCTTTATGGAAAAGGATCATTGCCAGGCTGTCCGGGAAGCCCTTGCCCAGAGCGATATCCAGACCCTCCTGGTGATCGGGACCTCGGATAAGATGGTCCGGACCATCTGTAAACGGCTCCAGGTGCCGGCTCCTTCGGAGACGGTCTATATCCAGGACATTTCCACCACCCGGGAAATGAAAAAAGCCCGGGAGACGAGGATCAAAGAAGGGAAACATGTGGTGCCGGTACCCACCATCGAACTAAAGCCCCATCTTTCCGGGGTCCTGGTGGATCTGCCGCACCGGCTGTTTTCCCGGAACAAGAAGCACCATGCCCTGCCGGAAAAGTCCATCGTCCGGCCCTCTTTCAGCTATTATGGGAAAATCACTGTGTCCGATTATGTGGTCAGCGATATCGTCCGCATCGTGGTCAAAAAGAACCGGGAAGTGGACCGGATCACATCCATCAAAGTGCGCCGTCCTTCGGACACCAGCAAGGGGATGACCATTTTCCTGGAGATCATCCTCTTCTTCGGAGCGCCCATCTATGAAGTGGTGAAAAGCCTCCAGACCAAGATCAAGCTGAAGGTGGAAGGGATGACCAGCATGCCGGTGAAAAATATCGACGTGTCCATCCGCAGCCTGACGGTGCGTCCCGCCGATCTGCCGAAAGATCTCCTGGACCAGGAAACGGTCCCGGAGACAGAGAAGGAAAAGACCGCACAGGTGGATGATGCCCTGTAAAGAGGGCGGTCCTTGGGCAATTTATCATTTGTTTTCCCTTTTTCCCTCCCTCCTATGCTATAATATGAAATGATGTTCCATCGGGAGCCTGAGAATCGATTCCCTGGATCCATAAACTATAAAATCACTGGCAGGTCATACTCTATGAATAAAACTCTGTTCCGCATGCTGTGCGTATTGTTTGTCGTAATCATCCTCGTATCAGCAGGCGTGGTTTATTTTACTTTCGATGTACGGGCACTGGAATATCTGACAACCTTCAAATGGTATTATGCCCTCCTGGCACTGGGCGTGCTGTCCGTAGGGCTGTTTTTCGACGCCACCCGGCTGATCACCCTGACACGGCTTTCCGGCGAGAAGATGGACTATGCCCATATTTTCTATGCGGTCTTCAGCAACTACTTCCTGGCTCTGCTGACACCGGGGCAGGGGGGAGGCGGCATCGCCATGCTCATGTTCATGAAGCGGGCTGGGGTGCCGGTGGCCAAATCCACCCTGATCATCATCGTCCGGACCGTTTTTTCCATCCTTTTCCTGTTCCTCATGATGCCGGTGGTGTTCTTCTTTGATCCGGAACTGGTCAGCTGGATGCCCACCAGTGTCATCATCCTGGTGTGTGCGTTCTTCATCGGGGCTCCCTGGCTGCTATGGCACTTGATCATGGGCGGCCGCTTGGAACGATGGCTGGCCCGGTTCAGCCGCCGTTTCTCGCCCCGTGTCCAGGAAGCAATTTTTTTGGGCTACCGGGATTTCCAGCAGGCCATGTTCATGCTGAAGGACAATCCTCGCCAGGTCTTCCGTGCCTTCGCTGAATCGGGGATCAGCCTGCTTTTCATCTATTCGGTGGTGCCCGTCTTCATCAAGGCTTTCGGCATCAATCTGCCGTACTATATCATCATGGGGCGGATGTGCCTGATCAATCTGGTGCTGTATTTCACGCCTACCCCCGGCGGCAGCGGCGTAGCCGAAGGGGGCTTCCTGGTCCTGTTCAATTCGCTGCTTCCTCCCGGGGTCTCCGGGGTGCTGGCTGTCCTGTGGCGGTTCTTCTGTGAATACATCCCGTTCACCATTGGCGCCATTGTGACCATCAAATGTTTCGGCTTGGATATTCTGACCAAGATCCGTGATCGGAGGGAAATGGATTCATGAGAAAGATCTTAGTGACAGGAGGAGCCGGGTTCATCGGTTCCCATGTGGTCCCGGCCCTTTTGGAGCAGGGGGATTGTGAAGTGACCGTCCTGGACAATCTGTCCACCGGCAAGCGGGCCTATGTGCCGAAAGAAGTGCCTTTCCATCTGCTGGATATCCGGTCCCGGGAACTGGAAGAGTTCCTGCTGCGGGAAAGATTCCAGACGGTGATCCATTTGGCTGCCCAGACGCTGGTGCCTTATTCCATGGAGCATCCGGAAGCCGATGAGGATCTGAATGTGGCTGGCCTGGTCCATCTCTTAGAAGGCTGTCGGAAAAGCGGTGTGGAACAGATCATCTTCTCTTCCAGTGCGGCCATTTACGGGGACAACCAGCATCTGCCCCTTACGGAAACAGAAGTCTCGGCCCCGACTTCCTTCTACGGCCTGTCCAAGACCGTGGGAGAAAGCTATATCCGTCTCTACAGCCAGGTGTCCGGCCTCCATCATGTGATTTTCCGCTTCGCCAATGTGTATGGAGAGCGACAAGGGGAAACCGGCGAAGGGGGCGTGATTTCCATCTTTGCCCGGAAAATCGCCCATAAGGAACCGTTGACCATTTTCGGGGATGGGAACCAGACCCGGGACTTTGTCTATGCGGGGGATATCGCCCGGGCTATGTGCCTGGCCGTGGGCTATGCCGGCAATGCCACTCTGAACGTATCCACCAACCAGGAAGTCTCTCTGAATCAGCTGATCGGCGTATTGGAGAAGGTCCTGGGCCATCGGATGGAAGTCCAGTATGGTCCGGTACGGCCGGGAGATATCTATGCCTCGGTGTTGAGCCATAAAGCTCTGAAGGAGACCTTGGGGATGCAGGAGTACACTGATCTGGAAGCTGGCCTCAGGAAGACCATGGACTATTTCCAACGCTGACAGGAGCAGGGAGAACAAGGAGGGAACGGCATGAAGAAAATCGTCCTTTCGGTTCTGGCCCTGCTCTTTTTCTTGACCACAGGCTGTGGAGGGAAAGCAGGCCAAGGACCCGGCGGGCGGAAAATCGCAAAAGAATTGACACTGGCTGCCAGCCAGAGCCTGGACAGTTATGGGAGCCTGGGAAATGACCTGGCAGCCAGTGTGGACCAGGATGGCCGGACCCCATCCCTCAAGGCTTTGGAAAGCAGCGGATCCTTGGCCAATATCGAACTCCTGCGGCAGGGAAAGGCTGATTTGGCCCTAGTCCAGAGCGACGTGGCCTGGTATGCCCGGACCGGGTCTGGGATATACCAGGACAGGGCCCTGGACGATCTCCAGCAGGTGGGGGTGCTCTATCCGGAAACAGTCCAGATCATCACCTACGACCTGACCGGGATCCGCAAGCTCCAGGATCTAAAGGGAAAGACGGTTTCTGTGGGGGCAGCCGGATCCGGCTCCTCCCTGAACGCCCGGCAGATCCTGGAAGCCGCCGGCCTGACAGAGGATGATGTGCGGGTCCAGTACCTGTCCGTCACCGATACAGTGCGGGCCTTGAAAGAAGGGACGGTGGATGCGGCCTTCCTGACTTCCTCCCTGCCCCATCCGGCGCTGAAAGAGCTGGCCCGGCAGCGGAGACTGGTCCTCATCCCGGTGGAGGGACAGGCACTGGATGGCCTGTTGGGCGCCTATCCCCTGTACCAGCCGGTGACCATCCCCGTAGGGACCTATCCCAACCAGACCCGTTCCTGCAGCAGCGTAGGGGTCCAGTGCCTCCTGGTAGCCCGGGAGCGGCTTTCTCAGGAGTCCTTAGCTGGGATCCTCCAGCGGTTCTGGCCCCATTGGGGGGAACTCCAGAGGAAATATCCCTGGCTGCCCCGGGATGCAGAAAAAACGTTCTTCCAGGCGCCTGTCCTGCCGTTAGCACCCGGTGCCGAACAATTCAGGGATGGAAGAAAGGTCAGTTCCTGAGACCATTGGCAAAACTCCATTTGCAAAACACGCATCAAACCTGTATAATGGTGAACAAGAGACTAGTCCTACAGGATCTGACTGTGACTGCATCGTTCGGATTCGTAGGGGATACGGGAATTGAAAACATAGTTTCGAAAGGGAGTATGGAACGCAAAGATACTCCAATCTTTTAATATGCAAAATTATAAAGGAGGTGCCCCTTTGAATAACAATAAAGGGCAGCAAAAGAAATTATCCATCATCCCATTGGGCGGTCTGGGAGAGATCGGCAAGAATATGACCGCATTCGTGTACGGCAATGACATGATCCTGGTGGATGCCGGCCTGGCATTCCCCGATGATGACATGCTGGGAATCGATCTGGTGATCCCCGATACCACTTTCCTCATGGAAAACAAGGACAAGTTCAAGGCCATCTTCCTGACCCACGGCCACGAAGACCATATCGGGGCTCTGCCTTATGTCATGAAAGACTTTGATGTGCCGGTCTATGGGACGCCCCTGACCCTGGGGATTCTGTCCGGCCGCCTGAAGGAAAACGGCGTCTCTGACAGCAAATGCAAGATGGTGAAGCCGGGGGCTACGGTCCGGGCTGGCGCCTTCCGGGTGGAATTCATCCGGGTCAATCACAGCATTCCCGATGCGGTTGCCCTGGCGATCCATACACCGGTAGGGGTCATCGTCCACACCGGTGACTATAAGTTCGACCAGACTCCGGTGGACGGCCAGGTCACGGACTATGCCAAGCTGGCAGAAGTGGGCCGCAAAGGCGTCCTCTTGCTGATGAGCGACTCCACCAATATCGAACGGACCGGGTACACGCCCAGCGAAAAGAGCGTAGGCAAGACCCTGGACGAACAGTTCCGGCTGGCCAAGAACCGGGTCATCGTCGCTACCTTCTCTTCCAACGTCCATCGGATCCAGCAGGTGATCGATGCGGCTGTGATGACCCGCCGGAAAGTGGCTGTCATCGGCCGGAGCATGGTGAATGTGGTGAACATTTCCATTGAAATGGGGTATCTGAAGGTGCCCCAGGGCGTGTTGATCGATATCGATGAATGTCGGAATTATGCTCCCCGGCAGATTGCCATTATCACCACTGGCAGCCAGGGCGAACCTATGAGCGCCCTGACCCGGATGAGCAATAGCGACCATCGGAAAGTCTCCATCATGCCTGGAGATACGGTGATCATTTCCGCTACTCCGATCCCGGGCAACGAAAAGGGTGTGGCCCGGACCATTGACAACCTGTACAAACAGGGAGCAGAAGTGATCTACGGCCGGGAACAGGGGATCCACGTATCCGGCCACGCCAGCCAGGAAGAGATCAAACTGATGCACCGGCTGGTCCATCCCAAGTTCTTCATGCCGGTCCACGGGGAATACCGTCATCTGGTGAAACATAAGAAGCTGGCCATGCAGCTGGGCCTGCCCAAGGAAAATATCGTAATCGCTGAAAATGGTTCCGTGGTGGACCTGACAAGAGATTCCATCGGAATCTCCGGGAAAGTCACCGCTGGCCGGGTACTCATCGACGGCCTGGGCGTAGGAGATGTGGGCAATGTGGTGCTCCGTGACCGCCGCCAGCTGTCGCAAGATGGGATCCTCATCGTAGTGGTGACCATCGACCACAGCACTTACCGGATCGCAGCCGGTCCGGATATCGTATCCAGAGGCTTTGTCTATGTCCGGGAATCCGAAGAACTGATGGAAGGGGCCCGGGACCGGGTGCTGAGCACACTGGATAAATGTCATGAAAACAACATCACCGAATGGTCCGCACTGAAGAGTGCCGTCCGGGACAGCCTGAGCCGGTACTTGTTCGAAAAGACCAGACGGCGTCCCATGATCCTCCCTCTGATCATGGAAATCTGATCTGACTGACAAAAAATCTTCAGGAAGGGAACAGCGTGGAAAAAAAAGAACGGACTCGCAGAAATAACAAGAAAATCGAATTCACCTTTAACCGGGAAGTCTTGGGCATCCTGCTGGCGGCTTTCGCCCTCTTCATGCTCTGCGCCCTGGCCGGGCTCCCCACAGGGAGTGCCGGGGATTACCTCAATAAGGTGCTGCGCTATGCGCTGGGGATGGGGGCCTTCCTCTTTCCCCTGTATGTGCTGGTGCTGGGCCTGGGGTATATCCTGAATCACGAGCATCTGCGGTTTTCCAAGAAGTTCTTTACGCTCCTGCTGTTCCTTGTTTCTGTCCTGAGCCTGTGGCATATGCACAAGGTTCCGGAAGGAAAGGAACTGATCCCTGAGTATCTGATGACCGGTGGCGGCCTCCTGGGAGGCGCCATCGTGTTTGTTTTCACAAAGGCCGTCGGCCGGATCGGCTCTGGGATCATCCTGGTGACTTCTGCCCTTGTGTCCCTGGTCCTTTCCGGGAAATTCTCCTTGCGCAGTCCGCTGCTCACGGCCCAGGATGGGGTGAGAGAAGGCGCGGAGACCGTAGCCCAGAAATGGGAAGACTACCAGGAACGGCGGAAGAAACATCACGATTCTTTCTATGACCAGGAAAAAGATGACGGCTATTACAACCGGAAACCGGAGCCGGAAAAGAAACCGACACTGGCAGAACGGCTGAAAGAGAAGGTGACGGCGGCCGGTACTGCGCCTCTCCTGAAATTCCAGAAGGAACAGGTAGGGACGGGGGAACCGCCCCGGAAATTCACCATTACCACGGCGGACGATGCCCGGACTAAAGAGGACCCCCAGTGGGAAGCCCCCAGCCCGGAAGCCCAGACAGCCCAGCTGGAGAATGCAGAAACGGGGGAAGTCATTCCCTACGAATTCCCTCCTCTGGATCTTTTGAACCGGGATAAACCGGTGAACAAGAAGAATTTCCAGGCAGAGATCGAAGCCCAGGGAGGGACCATCGAACAGACCCTCCATGATTTCGGAGTCAATGCCACCCTGGTGAACGTGACCAAGGGACCGTCGGTGACCCGGTATGAATTGGAACCGGCCCCCGGGGTCAAAGTGAACAAGATCCAGAACCTGTCAGAAGACATTGCCCTGAAGCTGGCAGTTTCCAGCGTCCGGATCGAACCCATCCCAGGGAAAGCGGCCATCGGCATCGAAGTCCCCTCCAAGACATCGGAACCGGTTTCTTTCCGGTCCATCGTGGACTGTCCGGAAGTGAAGAATGCCAAGGGCAAGCTCTGCATCGGTCTGGGGAAGGACATCTCCGGCCATGTGGTGGTAGCGGATCTTTCCAAGATGCCCCATCTGCTCATCGCCGGATCCACCGGTTCCGGGAAAAGCGTATGCATCAACACCATCATCTGCAGCCTGCTGTACAAAGCGGCTCCGGATGAAGTGAAATTGATCCTGGTAGATCCGAAAGTGGTGGAACTGACCAATTACAATGGCATCCCCCATCTGCTGACCCCTGTTGTCACCGGGCCCAAACAGGCTGCTTCCGCCCTCCACTGGGCGGTGGTGGAAATGGAACGGCGCTACAGTCTCTTTGCCAAGACCCAGGTGCGGAAGATCGACGATTACAATGCCCTGGTCCAGCCCGGGGAGAAACTGCCCTTCATCGTGGTCATCATCGACGAATTATCCGATTTGATGATGGTAGCGGCGGTGGACGTGGAAGATGCTATCCTCCGGCTGGCCCAGAAGGCCCGTGCGGCCGGGATCCACCTGATCCTGGCTACCCAGCGGCCGTCGGTGGACGTACTCACCGGGACCATCAAAGCCAATATCCCCTCTCGGATTGCCTTTGCCGTATCCAGCCAGATCGACAGCCGGACCATCCTGGATGCCAGCGGAGCGGAAAAACTCCTGGGCAGGGGGGATATGCTGTTCTTCCCTACGGGAGCCAACAAGCCCATCCGTGTCCAGGGAGCGTATATCGCAGACGACGAATTGAACCGGGTGGTAGATTTCATCAAGGCAGAAGCCATCCCCACGTCCTATACTCAGGAAGTGACCACTCAGCAGCTCAATGGAGCGGATGAGGAGAAGAAGGAAGAAGGCAGCGAAGAGGATGAACTGTTCCAGGATGCCGTGGAACTGGTCATGGCCACCCAGCAGGCTTCCTCTTCTATGCTCCAGCGAAAGTTCCGGATCGGCTATACAAGGGCTGCCCGGCTGGTGGATGCTATGGAAGAAAAGGGCATCGTAGGGCCGGCGGACGGCAGCAAACCCAGGCCGCTCCTTATGAGCCCTACCACCATCAAGGAGAAGTTCTTCACCAAAGGACTGAAGCAGGAGGGAGTCTGAAGCCGGAAGGCCGGGATTCCCTGGCTGGCACGATCGATACCCACCGCCTAAGAAAGAGGACGAACCATGAAAAATAAAATTGGAAGCTATTTACGGCAGCACCGGGAAAACCGGAAGCTGACCCTGCAGCAGGCTGCGGAAGAGACCGGCATCCGGGAACCTTATCTGGCTGCCTTGGAGGAGGGAGATTTCCACAAGATCCCAGGGGATGTATTTATCCGGGGTTTCCTCCGCAATTATGGGAACTATCTGGGGCTGGACGGCAACGGACTGGTGGAGGCATACCGGACCGGAAGCGAACCGGAAAAAATCCTGAAGGCAGTGGAGGAATCTATTCCTTCTCCGTCTCCCAGCACGGACACCCTGATCCTCCGCCGGGAACCTGCTGCCCCGGCAGTTCCGGCGAAACAAGCGGTTTCTCCCTCAGAAGCGGGTGGGGAACCTTTCGATAAGGTGACGGCCCTGAAACAGATGGAACCAGTGGGCCATGGAGCAGCCCACCGGCCGAACCAGGACAAAGTCCCAGCCGCCAGGCAGGAACCTGCTGCTGAAAAGGCGTCCATGGATGCGACCCGGATCATGGCACCTGTAAGACCGTCCCTGGCTGGAGCCAAAGAAACTATCAAGACAGAGAAACTTGTACCTCCTCAGCAGAAAGTGCTGCCGACCGAGCAGCTGGACCAGGAGAAACAGGCGGCGAGCGGGAAAGCAAAGACACAGGCCCACCAGGATCAGCCGTCCCAGGGAGCACAGCCCAAAGGCAAGGAAGAGCCTTCGGATATCCCAAAAGAAAAGCCCTCTCACCTGCAGAAAGAAGGGCTGGAGTCAACGGAACAGGCCTTGGACCGGGAGCAAATGGAGGAAGTCCTGGATGCCGGAAAAGCTCACAAGGGAAGCTGGCTGGACCGGATCCGGGATTTCATCGATGAGAATCTCTATGAAACCGTACCCGAGGATGAAGCGGGAGAAGAATTCGGTGCTACTTCCGCCGGGGATAGCAAGGCCCCCGCTTTCAGCTTCAAGGTATTCACCACGGTCTTTGTGGTCTGCCTGGCTGTTTTCACCCTCGTCATGGCCTATTTCGTCTTCGGCGGAAAGACTTCGCCGGAACTGAAGACCACCAATACCATCACCGATGGGGTCAAATCCGACCATTCTTCGGAAAAAAGCGAGAAAAGTAAGAAGGAAACGGAAGCCGCAGCTCCCAAAAAAGAGGAAGAACCCAAGGGGGATACGAAGACCTTGGGCAAAGGCAGCGGGCTGACGGTGGTGGTCACCTATAAGAAGCCGGTCTGGACCCAGACCACCATTGACGGCAGACAGGTGGAAGCGGCTACGGTGGCCAAAGGCTCTACCCGTACGTACAAAGGAGATAAGAGCGTTTCTGTCAATTTCGGCAGCATCCGGGATGTGGTCATCACCGTCAACGGGAAAGAAGTGCCCTATGGTTCCAAAGAATGGGGCGTAGTGACTCGGACCTTCAAAGCGAAGTAACGAGCACAGGAAGGAGAATATTTTGGAAATCGGAGTAGTCAGCCTGGGGTGTCCTAAGAACCTGGTGGATTCAGAGGTCATGATGGGATTGATCCGGGAACGGCAGTGGACCATCACCAATGATCCCACCCATGCCGATGTGATCATCGTCAACACCTGCGGCTTCATTGAGAGTGCCAAGACAGAATCCATCAATACGATCCTGCAGATGGCCGAATACAAGAAGACGGATGCCCGCCGGAAACTGATCGTGACCGGCTGTCTGGGGCAGCGGTATGCGGATGAACTGTTTGCGGACCTGCCGGAAGTGGATGCCATCATCGGCACAGAATGTTATGATCAAATCGGCAGCGTCATCGACCGGGTGAAAGCGGGGGAACGTTTCACCTTGCTGAAGCCGCCGCAAAAATATACCCAGAGAGCCAAACGGGTGCTGGCCACCCCGCAGTACACGGCGTACCTGAAGATCGCGGAAGGCTGCAACAACCGCTGTTCCTACTGCGCCATCCCTAAGATCCGGGGACCGTACCGGAGCCGTCCCTATGAAGAGATCCTCCAGGAAGCGCGGGAACTGGTGAGCCAGGGGGTCCGGGAACTGATCCTGGTGGCCCAGGATACCACCCAGTACGGCATCGATCTGTACCACAGACTGCGGCTGGCAGAACTGCTGCGGGATCTGGATACCCTGCCGGATCTGAAATGGATCCGGGTACTGTACTGCTATCCGGATTCCTTTACGGATGAATTGATCGAGACCATGGCCCAGTGCCGCAAAGTCTGCCACTATGTGGATCTGCCCCTCCAGCACGCCAGCAACAGCCTGCTCCATACCATGCATCGGCGGGATACCCGGGAACAGGTGGAAGCCCTTTTGGCCAAGCTGCGTGAAAGGATGCCGGATATCTGCCTGCGGACCACGTTCATCGTGGGTTTCCCAGGAGAAACGGATGAACAGTTCCAGGAGCTGCTGGATTTTGTCCAAAAAGAACGGTTTCAGTGTGCCGGGGTGTTCCCCTACAGCCAGGAAGACGGCACCGAAGCCGGGGCCATGCCCAACCAGATCCCGGACGAAGTGAAACAGGACCGGTACCATGCCCTGATGAGTCTCCAGGCGGAGATTTCCGAAGAAATCCAGCAGGAACGGGAAGGCCGTACCCTAGAAGTGCTCATCGAAGGCAAGGATGAGGAAGATCCCAACCTGGCCCTGGGGCGCAGCTATGCGGAAGCCCCGGACATCGACGGGAAGATTTATGTGGAAGAAGCGGCGGACCTCCAGCCTGGGGATTTTGTGAAAGTCAAGATCAGCCAGGGCTTCACCTACGAAGCTGTGGGACAGATCGTAAAGGAGTGATCAGCCGTGAACGTAGAAGTCATCAATACAGGTACGGAACTGCTGCTGGGGGATATTGTGAACACCAGCTTCCAGTACTTGTCCCGGACCCTGAACGATGCGGGTTTCAATGTGCTGTACCAGACCACCATCGGGGACAACGGGGACCGACTGCTGGAAGCCCTGTCCATTGCCCTGGAGCGGGCGGACATCATCATCACCACCGGGGGCCTGGGGCCCACCCGGGGAGACATCACCAAGGAAATGGTGGCCAGGAAACTCCATCTGCCCCTGGTGCCCAGCGCCTTCTGGCTGGATAAGCTGACCCGGTATTTTGCCGCCCGGCATGTGGTCATGACGGAAAACAACAAGAAACAGGCCATGATCCCGGAAGGGGCGGTGGTCTTCAACAATGATGTGGGAACGGCACCGGGAGTGGGTGTCTGGACCCCGGATCACAAACTGATTGTTATGCTGCCGGGCCCCCCGGCGGAAACCACCCATGTGTTCAGCCGGCAGGTGATGCCCTACCTGCGGAAGAGCTATGCAGCCCAGGGAATCATCCATTCCCGGGTGCTGCATCTGCGGGGACTGACGGAATCCATGGTGGCGGAAAAACTGGATGCCATCATCATGGCTCAGACCAACCCCACCATCGCCCTGTACGCCCGCAAAGGGGAGATCATCATCCGCATCACGGCTAAGAACGATACCCTGGAAAAGGCGGAGGCCATGAATTTGGCCATCGAAGAGAAGATCCGGGCCATCCTGGGACAGTATATCTATGGAGTAGATTACGAGACCCTTTCGGAAGCCCTGGGGAAACGGCTGAAAGAGAAGCACCTGACCATCGCCTTTGCCGAATCCTGCACCGGGGGCCTGGCATCCAGCCTGGTCACCGATATCCCCGGCAGCTCGGAATATCTCATGGGTTCGGTGGTCTCCTATACCAATGATGTGAAGCACCGGCTGCTGGGGGTGAAACAGGAAACCCTGGACACTTACACTGCCGTCAGCGAACAGACGGCCCGGGAAATGGCCCAGGGGATCCGGGAAAAGATCGGAACGGATCTGGGCATCAGCATCACCGGCATTGCCGGCCCCGGGGGCGGAACCCCCACCCAGCCTGTAGGTCTGGTGTACATCGGTGCAGCAGACAAAAACGGAACGAAAGTCCTGGAATGCCGGTTTAAGGCAGCCCGGACCACCATCAAACTCCGGGCGGCCATGAACGCACTGTCCCTGGCCATGGACCGGGTCAAAGCGCTGTAAAACGGAACCTGGAGGGGGCACTCCGTGGGATGCTCCCCTTGCAATAGACTGAAGGAGAAATTATGACAGAAACGTTACAAACAGAAAACACCCAGGAGATCACTTCTTTTGAAGATCTCCATCTGGATCGGAAGATCCTGGCTGCCCTGAAGGAAATGGGCTTCGAAGAACCCTCCCCCATCCAGAAAGGGGCCATCCCCCTGGCACTGGAAGGTGATGACCTGATCGGTCAGGCCCAGACGGGTACTGGGAAAACTGCCGCATTCGGGATCCCTATCATCCAGAAGATCAATGAAAAAGATCGGCATATCCAGGCCCTGGTCATGAGCCCTACCCGGGAACTGTGCATCCAAGTGGCCGATGAGATCAGCAAGATCGGACGGACCAAACGGGTCCGGGTGCTGCCGGTCTACGGTGGCCAGCCCATCGAACGGCAGATCCGCAGCCTGAAACGGGGCATCCAAGTGGTCATCGGGACGCCGGGCCGGCTCTTGGACCACATCCGCCGGGGCACTATCGATCTGGAATACGTGAATTTCCTGGTGCTGGACGAAGCCGATGAGATGCTGGATATGGGCTTTGTGGATGATATGGAAGACATCATCAAGAACGTGCCTCCGGAACGGCAGACCATGCTGTTTTCTGCCACCATGCCCCGTCCTATTCTGAGCATCAGCAAAAAGTATATGCGGGCCCCCAAGGTGGTGGCCATCCACAAAGAAGTGGTGACGGCGCCTACTATCGACCAGTACTATTACGAGACCCGGGACAAGGTGGACGGCCTGTGCCGGATCCTAGATACCACCGATGACTGCAAGATGATCATCTTCTGCCGGACCAAGAAAGGTGTAGATGAACTGGTCATCGCCCTGGCCACCCGAGGCTACGAAGCCGAAGGTCTCCATGGGGATCTGAGCCAGAACCAGCGGGACCGGGTCATGAAGAAATTCCGCAGCGGCCAGGTGGATATCTTGGTGGCCACGGATGTGGCGGCCAGAGGCTTGGACATCGATAACATCACCCATGTGGTGAACTTCGACGTGCCCAGTGACAGTGAAAGCTATGTGCACCGGATCGGCCGGACCGGCCGTGCTGGGAATACCGGCGTGGCCCTGACCTTCATTACGCCCCGGGAATTCCGTCAGCTGAAACTGATCGAACGGAGCATCAAGACCAAGATCATCCGTGGCACCCTGCCCACAGATGCCAGTGTATTGGAACGGCAGCGGGAACAGATCGTTTCCAAGATGCAGACCATCCTGGAACAGGACCGGTATCAAGATTACTTGCCCATTGTGGAGACCCTGGAAAAAGACTACGATATCCAGGATATCGCAGCCGCCGCTCTGAAGTTCATGCAGGAAGGGGCCAAAGCCCTGGAAGAGCCGGAAGCAGAAGGGGAAACCCTGCCGGATTCCCTGGCTAATACCGGGGCCAAACCGGGCATGGTCCGTCTGTTCATCAATATCGGCCGTTCCAGCCGGGTCACCGTCCGGGATATCATCCAGAGCATTGCCATCGAAGCGGAGATTCCCGCTCGGAGCATCGGACGGATCAGCATCTATGACAAGTTCAGCTTTGTGGAAGTGCCCATGGAATATGCGGAAAAAGTCCTGGGTGTCATGCACAGGAACACCATCCGGGGCTGCCGGGTAAATATGGAACCGGCGAAAGCACGGGAATAAACATAAAGGAGTTCTCTTATGACTCAAATGATCTACGGAAGGACGGAGGGCCTGAAAAAACAGGTCCTCACCCAGTTGGAAGCGATCTATGAGCTGAGAGTGGACGAGGGCCAACTGATCAGTCAGGAGTTGGCCCTCCTTTTGCGGGACCTGACCGAAGCCATCAATCGGGAAATCTCCCTGTATATCGACCGGAAGGGGCAGGTGACGGCTGTGGCCGTGGGCAGCGACTGCTATGTGGAATTGCCCCGTACTGATTCCCGGAGGAGCCAGAACCGGCTCTGCGGAGCGGCCTGCATCCATACCCATCCTTCGGGCGCTCCCCGTCTCAGCGGGGTGGATCTGTCCGCTCTCCGGGACCTGCGCTTCGATGCCATGGCTGCCATGGCTTGGGAAACACCCCAGAGTGAACCGCTCCTGAGCTTCGGGATGATCACGGACCTGGATGAGGAACAGCAGCCCGTGCTCCAGGAATTCGGCCCTTTCAAAGTGAAGGATGTGGCTGCCATGCCTTTCGGGAATGTGGTCCACACAGTGGAGAAAATCCTGGCCAAACGGTCCCGAGGCCATAACCTGGCGGAGGGGCCGGAACGGGCCATGCTGATTTCCCTGGCCTGGGGAGACACTGCTTCCCGCTGGAGTGCCCAAGATTCAGTGGAAGAACTGGCCCAGCTGGCGGAAACAGCAGGGGCCGAAGTGGTAGGGAAATTCATCCAGTCTCGGCCGAAACCTGATCCGGTGTTCTTCATCGGCAAGGGGAAAGTCCAGGAAATGGCCCTCTTTGCCCAGCAGGAAGACATCGACCTGTGCCTCTTCGATGATGAACTTTCCCCGGCTCAGCAGCGGAACCTGGAACGGGCCTTAGGCGTCCGGATCATCGACCGGACCGGGCTGATCCTGGATATCTTCGCCAAACGGGCCCGGACCAGCGAAGGGAAGCTCCAAGTGGAGCTGGCCCAGCTCCAGTACATGCTGCCCCGGATCATGGGGCAGGGGACCAGCCTGTCCCGTCTGGGCGGGGGCATCGGTACCCGGGGCCCTGGGGAAACCAAACTGGAAATGGACCGGCGGCGGATCCGGGACCGGATCGCCTTCCTGGAAGAACAGATCCGCCGGATGAAGGGCAGCCGGCAGCAACAGCAAAGGGCCCGGAACAAGAATGAAGTGAAGCAGATCTGTCTGGTAGGCTATACCAACGCAGGCAAGAGCACCCTGCTCAATACCCTGACCCATTCGGACATCTATGCCCAGGATCAGCTGTTCGCCACCCTGGACCCCACCACTCGGCAGCTGGGTCTGCCCGACGGCAGCAGCTGTACCCTGACGGACACCGTAGGATTCATCCAACGGCTCCCCCATCAGCTGGTAGCAGCCTTCAAATCCACCTTGGAAGTGGTCAAAGATGCGGATCTGCTGCTCCATGTGATCGATAGTTCCCATGAATTGTATCAGGAGCAGACCGAGGCCGTGTATCAGGTGCTCCGGGAACTGGAAGTCACGGACAAACCCATTTTGACCGTCTACAACAAAGTGGATCGGCTCCGGCAGCATGAAGGGCTGCGCCATCGCCTGGAACAGACGGAAGACAGCCTCTGTGTCTCGGCCAAGACCGGGGAAGGGATCCCGGAACTCCTGGAGACCTTGGCCCGGCTCCTGGGCCAGGATATAACAGAAGCAATGTTCTCCATTCCTTATGGAGAAAGCCGCCTGGCCGCTCGGCTCCACGAAGAAGCCAAGGTCCTGGAAGAAAACTACGGCGAAACCGGGATCCTGATGAAGGTCAAACTGAAAAAAACGCTGGCGGATCAGCTGAAAAAATATATCCAGTAGTAACAAAGGAGGAACTTGAACCCAATGACCATCCAATGGGACGAAATCGAACAGAAAGCACTGGACACCGTTGCCCAGCATACCAAAAGCCATGAAGCAGCCGCCCTGGCCAATACCAAAAAGGTGCTGGACGCCTTTGCCAAGTACCAGGTGGCAGATTATTACCTGAAACCCACCACGGGCTACGGCTATTCCGATACCGGTCGGGATCAACTGGATCTGATCTACGCCGATATCTTCAAGACGGAAGACGCTCTAGTCCGTTCTCAGTTCGTTTCCGGCACCCATGCCCTGGCCGTGGCACTCCTGGGGAACCTGCATCCCGGAGACGAAATGATCGGCGCTACGGGAGAACCCTATGATACCATGCAGACCATCATCGGCTATCCGGTGAAGACTCCTGGGTCCCTGACGGACCTGGGCGTTGCCTATAAAGAGATCCCTATGGAAGAGGACCATCCGGATATCCCTTCCCTCCTGGCAGCCCTGACGCCCCGGACCCGCCTGATCCATGTGCAGCGTTCCTGTGGCTACAGCAGCAAACGGAAGACCCTGACCGTGGCAGAGATTGGGGAGATCTTCCAGGCCGTGAAAGCCGTCCGTCCGGATATCATCTGCTTCGTGGACAACTGCTACGGCGAATTCATTGAAGACAAGGAACCTACGGAAGTGGGTGCCGACCTGATGGCCGGTTCTCTGATCAAGAACTTGGGAGGCGGTTTTGCTCCCACCGGCGGCTATATCGTAGGGAAAAAGGATCTGGTGGAACAGGCTTCTTATCGGCTCACCGCCCCCGGTCTGGGCGGCGAGATGGGCTGCACCCTGGGGGATACGGCACGGGAATTCTACCAGGGGCTGTTCATGGCTCCCCATGTGGCCCTCCAAGCAGTGAAGACCTCTCTGTTCGCCGCTTCCGTGTTCCAGTCCCTGGGATTTGAAGTCTCTCCTCTCCCGGATGACGTCCGGAGCGACATCATCCAGACCATCACCCTGGATACACCGGAGAACCTTTGTGCCTTCTGTGAAGCCATCCAGGCCCATTCTCCCATCGATTCCCATGTGACGCCGGTTCCCTCGCCGCTTCCTGGCTATCAGGACGACATCATCATGGCTGCAGGGACCTTCGTCCAGGGAGCTTCCATCGAACTCAGTGCAGATGGACCGATGCGGGCTCCTTACAAGGTTTTCATGCAGGGAGGGCTGACTTTCGAACATGGCCGGATCGCCGTCATGGCAGCAGCCCGTCAGATCATGGCCAAAAAATAAAGGTCCTTTGGCAAAGGTTGGGGGATGTTGCACAGGACGTGCAACATCCCCCTATTTTTCCTATTTGTCAAAAAAGTCCAAAACCTGTACTTTAGTACAGTGTGCTTATTTTGAATATTTAGTAAAATGACAATACGGGAGAAAATGCAGCTATGAAAGAAAGAATGGCCGCCCAGGATATGGAGAACGCTGTCATGAGAGAAAAACTGGCGGCCCAGGATAAGGAAATCGGTGCGCTGAAAGCAGCTTTGGCCCGGCTGGAAGCAAAAATGGAGAAATGACGCACAGTAGCTATGAAGCTAGAAAAACAGCCTCTGAATTCTATTTCAGAGGCTGTTTTTATATAGCCCGCAAGTAAGGAATAGCAGAAATGGGAAAAGACGCTCAAATCGAAAATTTGAGCGTCTTAGAAAGAATTGCCGGTTTTGGGTAGCTCAACTTAGAGAGTCCGGAACACCGCGATCACTTTTCCCTTGATTTCAATGTTGTCCGTACCCACAATGGCAGGATAAGAATCATTTTCCGGCTGGAGACGGATCTGTTTTAGCTCCCGGAAATACCGCTTGATGGTGGTTTCCTCACCATTGATCAGTGCCACTACGATATCTCCATTGGTCGCATAATTCTGCTTCCGGACGAACACATAATCCCGGTCCAGGATCCCAGCATTTTTCATGCTGTCGCCCTCGACGACCATCATGAACACATCTTCTTTGCAGCCGATCAGATCCAAAGGGATGGGGTAGGTGTCTTCGATGTTCTCCACTGCGAGGATCGGATCACCGGCATGGACAGCGCCAACTAAAGGCACAGAAACCATGCTTTTCTTCCGCCAGCTGATCTCATCGGTCAGGCCGTAGGTACGAGGCTTTTCTGGATCCCAGCTGACAAAGCCAGCCTCCGCCAGCTTCTTGAGATTGTTATGGACAGAAGCACTGGAAGAAAGCCCGACTGCCTTGCCGATTTCACGGACAGAGGGGGGATATCCATTGGAAAAGATGTATTGTTTGATATATTCCAGGATCTGGCTCTGGCGAGCATTGATGGATCGAGGATTCTTTTTATTCATTTCAGGTTCAGTCATAGGATCAGACTCCTTTATATAGGATGGATGAGCGGTACACAGATCCAGTTTCGTTAATTTAGTATAACAAGAAAACAGCTGTGTGTCAAACAAGCGTTTGATGAAGGAGATTTTATCGGATAAGGACACTGAGACCCAATCAAAAATAGCGACAGCCTGGATCCCAGAAATGGTCCACGGATTTGAAGAACGATTTAAAAGGAAACGCAACTGCAGATGAGCCGGGTTTTGATAGGGAAAGAAAGTGGAGCCAGCAATCCAGCTGCCATGGACAGTCGATTTTCAACAAAATTATACGTCCGATAATATATATTATGTAAAATATTGTGGATAACTTGACTTCAGAATCTGTCCGCACCATGAGAATTTCTGAAATATCCTTTGACCGACACGGTTTGCGTTAGGATTTTCCCAAACCGTTCCTTTTTTTCTGTTTCCTTCTGTGCTATAACAAGAATCATCCGATCCAGTACGGATAAATCAATCCACAAAGGAGATTTTCATTATGCACCAGCGCGTTGCCGCCATCAATGATCTGTCCGGATTGGGACGCTGTTCACTGACTGTCGATATCGCCGTCCTGGCCGCTATGGGCATCGAAGCCTGCCCGCTGCCTACGGCAGTACTGACTGCACAGACCGGATATCCTGGGTATCGCTGTGTTCCTTTCACCAAACAGATGTACAGCTATACGGAGCACTGGCAGGAAATGCAGGTTTCTTTCCAGGGCATCCTGTCCGGCTATCTGGCCACTCCGGATGCAGCCTCTCACGTACAGGAGTTCCTGGAAAATTTCCATACTCCTGGTGTCTTGTACCTTTGCGATCCCGTCTTGGGCGACAATGGCAAAGCATATCGAGGTTTTACCCCTGCTTCCATCCAGGCGGTCCGCCAGCTGGCTTTCCAGGCGGATATCCTGACTCCCAATCTGACGGAATTCTGCATCCTTACAGATACAGAGATGGAGCCTCTTAAGAAACTGGGACAGGAAGACCCGGAAGAGCTGTACCGTCTCCTGAAAGGCCGAGCGTATCTCTTTAAAGATCAGGCACTGGTCATCACAGGGATCCCCATAAGGATCCGGGATCAACAGCTCTTAGCGAATCTGATCATCGACCACACGAAAAGACCGGTAGCCATTTCTTCGCCCCGTCTGGAAGGCAGTTACTCTGGCACGGGAGACATCTTTGCAGCCATTCTGATGGGCAGCCAGCTCCAGAAAAGAAACCTGGAACAAGGTGTACACCTGGCAGGAGAGCTGATCGTAAGAGGGATTGCCGATGCCCAAAAAGAACAGACTCCCTGGAATGAAGGAATCAATTATGAACCCTATCTGGGTCTCCTCTCCCCCTCCTCTTTCCAACCTCTGGGATGAAGTGGAACCTGGCAGAAGTAAAAATAGGGAGGGCCCGCTGTTGTGCTTTATTGGCGTTGTTATGATAAATCATATTGAAAGGAATTGATTGCTCATGAAACAAAGGAATCCACAGGAACGGCTTCGGCTGTTGGTCCTGACAGGCTTGTTCGCAGGTCTTATCTGTCTCTTTACGGCTTATATCTGCCATATCCCCATGGGCGCCAACGGGGGCTATCTCCATTTCGGGGATACCCTGATCTATGTGGCAGCTTCCCTCTTGCCCCAGCCTTACGCACTCCTGGCGGCAGCCATCGGCGGAGGGCTGGCGGATCTCCTGACTTCTCCCATGTGGGCATCGTCTACCCTTATCATCAAAGCCCTGATTACCCTGCCTTTTACCTGGAAAGCCCAGAAACTGCTCTGTACCCGGAACCGGATCGCCCCCTTCCTGTCCTGGATCATTTCTACCATTGGCTATTATCTGGCCGAAAGGCTGATCTTCGGGTCCTATGCAGCCCTGGTCACTTCCATCTTGGGAAGTGCCATCCAGTCTGGCGGGAGCCTGCTGTTCTATTACCTGGTGGCCGGTGTACTGGATAAACAGGACGTGAAAAACAAGATTTTCGTAAAAACAGAAAGGATGACGAAATACCATGGCTCAGATTCTTTATACTTATAAAGATGGTGTATATGCCAATTTGACCAATCTGTGCAACTGCCGGTGCACATTCTGTGTCCGGTTCCAGCATGAAGGGATCGGGGATGCTCCTACCCTCTGGCACAAAGCGAATCCCAACTGGGACCAGATAAAAGCCGCAGTGGACGCCTTTGATTTCACCGGATTCAAAGAACTGGTCTTCTGCGGGTACGGGGAACCGACCTGTGCCTTGGACCTGATGCTGAAGACGGCCCGGTATGTGCGGAAGACCCATCCAGAACTGAAGCTGAGGGTGAATACCAATGGGTTGGGTTCCCTGGAAAACGGCCGGGATATCGTACCGGAACTGGCCCAGGTGCTGGATGCCGTATCTATCAGTCTCAATGCGCCGGATGAAGCGGATTACAATAAGGTGACCCGCCCTACCCTGCCCGGAGCTTATCAGGCCATGCTGGATTTTGCCCGGGAATGCAAAAAGAAGATACCCGACACCCGGATGACGGTGGTGGACGTACTGCCTCCAGAACAGATCGAAGCCAGCCGGAAAGTAGCAGAAAGCTGCGGCATCAAGCTGCGGGTGAGACATTTTGCGTGAAAAAGAGAGTGTGAAAAATTCACACTCTCCGTCTCGAGTCACGGGTCGCGGGTTGCGAGCCTGTACGTTTTAAGCCATTTGTCCTTTTTCTATAGGATAATAAAGCAAAATCCAATGGAATCTGCAAAGCGGAATTTTCGGCCTGTGCCAACAAGCCCGCGACTCACGGTTCGAGACCCGAGACCGGGGTGTTGCACCAAACGTGCAATACCCCCTTTCTATTTCTTCTTCTTCTCCAGCAAATGGGTCACGATGATGGCGCAGGAGGCGTCACCGGTGATGTTCAGGGTGGTACGGCCCATATCGAAGATCCGGTCCACACCGGCTACTAGGGCAATACCATCTACCGGCAGATTGACAGAGGCCAGTACCATGGCCAGCATGATCATCCCAGCACCGGGCACACCCGCCGTCCCTACGGAAGCCAAGGTAGCGGTCACCACGATGGTGAGCATCTGGGACAGGGTCAGGTCCAGCCCATAACAGGATGCGATGAATACGGCACAGACACCCTGATAGATAGCCGTCCCGTCCATGTTGATGGTGGCCCCCAGCGGCAGGGCGAAACTGGTGACTTCTTTAGAGGCTCCCAGTTTGTTGGCACATTCCATATTGATGGGCAGGGTCCCTACCGAAGAAGCACTGGAAAAAGCGAATAGCATAGCCGGCATCATGCCCTTGAAGAATTTCAGCGGACTCATTCCGCCGACGGCCCGGACCGCCATGGAATAGACCAGGATAGCATGGAGAGCATAGGCGATGTAGGCACAAAGGATGACTTTGGCCAGAGAGCCAATGACCGCAGGCCCGTTCTGGGCGACCACTGGACATAACAAGCAGAATACCCCGATAGGAGACAGAGCCAGGATCATTTCCATGACTTTCATGAAGACTTCATTCCAGGTATTGATGAAATCAGCGGCTTTTTCGCCCCTTTTCCCCAGGGCGATGATAGCGATCCCGATCAATAGCGCCATGACGATGACTTGGAGCATATTGGCACTGGTCAAGGGCGCCAGGAAGTTGGAGGGAAACAGATCCACCAGCATCTTCATAGGACCTGTGGATCCCCCTTTGACCTTAAAAGACAGTTCCGCCACGGACAGGGCTGGAAATATAGGCTTGAAGCTGTTGGCGATGAATAGCCCGATGGTGGTAGCAATGGCGGTGGTAATGAAATAATAGACCAGGGTGATGCCGCCTATGGATCCCAGTTTCCGGATATCGCTGAGGGAAACGACTCCTGCCATGATGGAAAAGAGGACGATGGGACCCACGATGAATTTCACCAGATTCAGGAAGATTGTGCCAAAGGGTTTGATGTACGTTACAGCAAATTTTACATTCCCCTGCAGGGCCAGCCCTGCCATGATCCCCAGGATCAGCGCGATGAAAATCTGTCCGGCCAGAGGGATCTTCTTTTTCTTTTGTTCTCCATCCATTGCAATCAGCCTCCTTTAGATCATCTGGGACATAGAACTGTATTGAATTCGTCTACAGTCCTCTTTGCATCCATTATAGCATATAGACTCCCAGATATTCGTCTGAAAGTCCAGAATATTTAAAATATTATCTAGGGACTGCTGCCCAGATAGCAGTCCCTAGCCTGCCAGGAAGGCCATGATCCGGAGCGTCATGCCGCTGAGCATGAGGATCCCGAAGATAATCAAAAAGAGACCTGCAGCTTTCTGGATCCGGGGCAGCCAGCTGTAGCCCCGGCGCAGGGTGGAACCGATTTTCTGCCAGAAGAGCGCTGCCAAAAGAAATGGGAGGCAGAAGCCCAGGGCATAGGCCAGCAGCAGGAAGATGCCCTGCCGGGCGGTCTGCTGGCTGCCGGCGGCCATAAGGATGGCGGTCAGGATGGGACCGGTACAGGGAGTCCAGCCCAGGGTGAAGGAAGCTCCCAAAAAGAAAGAACCCAGTATCCCCTCTTTTTTCTGCTGGAGGAAGGGCCTCCTGTCCTGGAGGAGAAAAAGAGGCGTCCACCATCCGCTCATAAAAAGCCCCAAAAGGATCAGGATCACTCCAGCTGCTTTTTCCAGTACTTTCCAATAGTTCAGCACCAACTGGCCTAAAAGCGTCGCTGTGGCCCCCATAGCCAGGAAAACCAGGGTAAAGCCAGCGAGGAAAGCCAGGGTATTGCCCAATAGACGCTCTCTCCCCTCTTTCCCTTCTTGGCTGGAGCCTGCCAGGAGCAGCAGGAAAGTGGGCAGCATGGGCAAGACGCAGGGCGAAATAAAGGACAGGAGCCCTGCTCCAAAAGCGGCCCCCAGGGTCAGGGGACCCATTACCGTTTCCCTTTCAGGAAGTCTTCTAGCTGCTGGGCGGTAGCCATGCCTTCGTGGCGCTGGAGGATGTTCCCTTTTTCATCCAGGATGACTGTAGTGGGGACCACTCGGACCTTGTACAGGGCTGCTGCTTTCCCCTCCTGGTCCAGGAGTACTGGCAGGGTATAGCCGTTGTCTTTTAGGAAGGCCTGGACTTTGCTGCTTTCTTCCTGGAGATCTACGGCATAGAAAGTCACTTTGTCCTTGTGTTTGCTGGCAAAAGCGTTCATCTCCGGCATTTCGTTCCGGCAGGGTGGGCACCAGGTGGCCCAGAAATTGATTACATAGATCTTGCCGTCGCCGGGCTGGATGGAATGAGAAGTCCCGGCGGTATCTTTGAGGGAAAATCCCGGTGCCTGGGCCTTCTGGGCAGAAGCCTGGGAAGCAGTTGCCGGAGCACTGCCCTGGGAACTGCCGGCAGGGCCGCCACAGCCGGTGACAAAGAGAACTGCTGCAGTAAGGAGCGCGGAAAAAATCAACTTGGATTTCATGAAGTTCCTCCTGTAGAAAAAATATTAATCAGGAATTTTTCTTTATAATATCATAAGGAGATGCTGCTTGGCAACATCTCCTCGTCTTTTGTCATTTTTCCTCAGTGATGACAGCCGCCCTCGTGATGGTCTCCATGATGGTCGCACTGGATATCTTCCTGGTACTGGAGTTTGTCCGCCAGGAAATCGGCTACCGCCTGGTCAGCCTGGCCACTGCATCCCCCGTAGAAGGCAATGCCGGCTTTTTTCAGGCCTTCCTGGGCGCCTCCTCCGATTCCCCCGCAAATCACAGCTTCTGCGCCCAGCTGCTGGAGCACCCCCACCAAAGCTCCGTGGCCCTGTCCCTGGGTGCTGCAGACTTCAGACTTTTGCACTTTCCCGTCCGCCAGGTCGTAAACTTTAAAATATTCGGTCCGGCCAAAATGCTGGAAGATTTCTCCGTTTTTCGGATCATAGGTTACGGCAAGTTTCATTTCTTTTTCCTCCCTCTGGGAGATGCCGCCGACCCGGTCCAGGGTCCGCAGAGCAAACGTACAGCAGCCCAGCTCTGCGTCGTCGGAAACTTCCACCTGGCCCCCGTAGATTTCGATGTCACGTCCATGGACCAGCGCTCCGGCTACCTTTTTCCGTGCCCCGTTGAGGATATTCTGGAATGTGCTGCGTCCCACATGCATCCGCAGGGCACAGCCAGCCTGATCCAGCCCCACTTCATCCATCAGCCGCAGGGCTTCCAATTCATCCAGAGTCAGCTGCACAGTCTCTTTTTGAGAGCCTTCAGCCGCAAAAAAAGTGCAGTCTGGTTTCTGGTAGATGGTCCGTTTCCGTACAGGTCTTGGCATCTCATTCCTCCTTTATAAATGGCATATACCATTATTGTTAGTATATGGTATATGCCATTTATTGTCAAGGGTCATATTTTCTGCAGCCGCAGAGGGAGTTCCAATCCACAGGCTTCCAGCAGGGACTGGTTGGACAATACATCATGAGCGGAGCTATCCTCCTGGAGTCTGCCATCCGCCAACAGGATCACCCGATCACAGGTATCCCAGATGAAATCCAAATCGTGAGAAGCGATGAGCTGGACGCAGGACAGCTGCCGGAGGATTTCCACAAGTTTCCGACGGTTCCGGGGATCCAAGGCAGCAGAGGGTTCATCCATCAACAGCAGGTCCGGTTCCTGGGTCAGTAGGCCGGCAATGGCAGTGAGCTTTTTCTGTCCTCCGGAAAGCCTGTAGATCTGCCGCCTGGCCAGACCTTCCATCCCTACCTGTGCCAGGGCCTTCTCCGTCTTTTGTTCCACTTCTTCTGCCGGCAGGCCGGCATTCCTAAGGGCAAAGGATACATCGCTTTCCACCGTGGGCATGAACAGCTGGCTTTCGGAATCTTGGAAAACATACCCCGTCTTCCGACGGATGGCGGGGAGAGTCTGTTCGGTGAGAGGCAGGCCGCACACACTCAGGTATCCTCCCTGAAGGGGAAGGAGTCCCACCAGCAGCTTCAGCAGAGTAGACTTCCCCACCCCATTGCTGCCGATGAGGCCCACTTTTTCTCCTGCTTCCAGAACAAAAGAAAGGTCATGGAAGACGGGGACCGGATCTTGGCCGGGACGGAGTGATGGATATTGGAATTGCAGTTGGGAAAGAGTCAAAATAGCAGCCACAAGGACCTCCCTGATGTGAATATCATGGCATCAAAAAATAAAAGATGGCAGCCAGACCCGGCAGAACAGGCACCAGGCCAGGGTGCCCCCGAAAAGCAGCAGGTTTCCTTTCAGGGATCCTATGGTTCCCTGTTCCGGGAAACGGCCTTGGAAACCTCTGAGCTTCATGCTTTCATAAACCAGTTGGGCTCGCTCCAGGCTCCGGAGGAAGAGCAGGCCCAGGAGACTGCCACTGATTTTCCAAGGGATCCCTCGGTTTTCCGGAGCCCGGAGCCGCCAGGCAGACGCCATCCGGTCCCCCTCTTGGAGCAGCAGCACCAGATACCGCCAGGTCAGCAGCAGGGATATGATCAGCACCTGAGGCAGCGGCAGCTTCTGGAGGGCACAGGCCAGCTTTTCCAGGGAGGTGGTAGCTAGGAGCAGGTAAGCCCCCAGTACGCAGCCTATGGCTTTCAACACAAGGAGCAGCAGTACTCCGATTCCTCCTGGTACTTCAACCGGTCCCAGGGGAACAGGCGGTCCCTGGAACCAGAACAGGTTCATAAGGCCGATCGCTCCCACCATGCCCAGCACCGGGACCAGCTGGCGCAGAGGCTGCTTCCAGGGGATACGTCCCAGCCGGTATCCTGCCGGGAGCACCAGGAGTAGCAGGAAAGCACTGGCCAGCTGGTCCGTGCCCAGAGAAGCCAGAGACACCAGGAAGACAAACAAGGACCCCAGCTTGGCCAGGGGGGACAGCCGGGTGAAGAATGTATCTTCCCCTGCCAGATCATCCAACAGATGGATGGTCTCAATGGCGCGGTGTAGAGACTTCATGATGCCCTGTCTTCCGTAAATTCCTGCCCAGGAACCAGATGATCCCGCAAGCCAAGAGGGTGCCGATGATCCCGGACAGGGCCGTCCCCAAAGGACCCTCGAGCCCCGGTATCTGATAATCCGGGAATAGGGCCATCACTTCCTGGATACGGGCTGCGATTCCATAGATTCCCTGTTCCGAGCTTTCCAGTTCCGGAGAGCCAGTCAGCCGGGCAATGGACCATTCTAGCCCATCTGGATCTTCGGAAGCCAGCAGGGATAAGCCTCCGCCGATTGCAAGGGATAGGGCGCCCAAAGCCCCCAGCAGTTTCTTTCGACTCCAAGTCCCTTTCTGTCCCACCGTCTCAAAAGGAGCTGGCTGCCACAGGATCTCCGGACGGTTTTCATAGACAAAGCTCAGCACCGCCGCAGTTATCAGCCCTTCCCCCAACCCGATGGCCAGATGGATGGGCTGCATCATCAGCAGAAAAGCGCTAAAAGGCAGCTCCGTGATCCCCGAAAGATAGGTTTCTCCTGCAACGGAAAACGCCCCCAGCTGGAGGGTCAGCACACTGCCGATCACACTGGCAGCCGTAATGGTCTTTTTGGTCAGCCCCTGCCGGGTCAAGAGTGGCCAGAGGATACCGCCCCCTACAAAACAGCCGTAAAAAGCCATATTCCATACATTGGCCCCCAGTGCCAGCAGGCCTCCGTCTCCAAAGACCAGGCACTGGAGAGTCAGGATGCCGATCAGGGTCAGGAAACCGGCATAGGGTCCTACCACCGCAGAAAGCAGCATGCCCCCGCAGAGATGGCCAGAGGACCCAGTGCCGGGAATAGCAAAATTGATCATTTGGGCAGCGAACACAAAGGCCCCCAGCACTCCCATCTCCGGAATGATCTCGTCCTGTTTTTCTTCTTTGACCTTCCGGACCGCATACCAGGCCGCCATGCCGGATACGGCATACATCGTCCCCGCCACTCCAGGAGACAGCAGGGCATCTGCCATATGCATAATTACTCCTCCCTTTCTCTGGCAGCTGTCAGTTCTCCCAGTACCTGTTGCCAGATAGCCTGATAGCTGCGTCCGGTGCTGCGGCACAGGGCTGCGATACCGTCATATTCAGGATACAGACGGATTTCACTTTTTCCAGTGGGGCGTCCTTCCGGAGAAAATTCCGGTACCTGGACTTCCTTCACCGGTACCGGGCCCAGCGCCGTTTCCACGATCCGATCCTGCCGCTTCAGGATGCTCCGTTCCATCTGGCAGCGGCGGATGCCGATGGTGGTGGTTTCTGCAAAGAGCAGGGCTTCCAGGGCTCTCCGTTTCGTTTCCTTGCACAGCACCGTGACCAGCCATCCAGGCCGGTTCTTTTTCATATAAACGGGAGCATACTGCACATCCCGGGCTCCGGCAGCCAGGAGACGTTCCAGCACGTGGCCCAGAGCCTCTCCGGTGCAGTCATCCAGGTTGGTCTCCAATTTCCAGATTGTATCCGTATCCCAAGGTTCCGCGGCTTTCCTCTCCGGCACCTCCAAAAGCATGGCCCGGAGCAGGCTGGGCATAGCCTGTTCCCGTTTCCCCGCTCCCAAGCCCACTTTGGCCACAGTAAAGGTTTCTGGCAGCTGGCTGCGGGTCCGGATGGCGGCAGCGATGGCGGCTCCCGTCGGTGTCACATATTCGCCGGCAAAAGGCATGATATGGAGGGGAAGCTGATGGGCGGCGGCGATGTTGGCCACCGCCGGCACCGGGATGGGCAGGATGCCATGGGCACAGCGGACGCTGCCGGTCCCCTCGTTGAGTACCGGAATCACCACCTCCCGGATCCCCAGATTGTCCAGACACACCGCCACAGCGGCGATGTCCACGATGGAATCCACCGCCCCCACTTCATGGAAATGGACGTCTTCTATGGTAATACCGTGGGCTTTGGCTTCTGCTTCTCCCAGGATGGTGAAAATCTTCACCGCAAGAGTACGGGCCCCTTCCGTCAGGTCTCCCTGAGACAGGATATCCAGCACTTCCCGGAGGCCCCGGTGCACATGATGGTGGTGATGCGGGTGAGAGATTTCTGCTCCTACTTCCAGGGGCTCATGGTCATGCTGGTGCCCATGATGCTCCTGATGATGGTGATGGCCCGTCCCTTCCGGGATTTCTGCCTCAGCCCGGGTCCTGGCAAAGCCGTACAGATAGTCCATATCGTGATCGTGGTTCTCGTGTTCCGCATCTAGCCGTACCAGGAAATCGCAGCAGTCCAATCCTGCCTTTTTCACCCGGCTGATTTCCACTGTATACCCGGTAAGAGGCAGGGAAGCCAATGCCTTCCGGAGCACCTGTTCGTCCGCCCCCAGGTCCAGCAGGGCCCCTACGGTCATATCCCCGCTGATGCCGCTTTTACATTCCAGATAGAGCAGTTTATCCATGATTTTCCGTATCCTTTCTGCCGGCCAGCCGGTTGATCTGGGTGGCCAGATACCCGGCACCGTATCCGTTGTCGATATTTACCACCGCAATGCCGTTGGCACAGCTATTGAGCATGGTGAGGAGGGCTGAAATCCCCTGGAGGCTGGCACCATACCCAATGGAAGTGGGCACCGCAATCACCGGATTGCTCACTAGGCCGCCCAGGACGCTGGGCAGTGCCCCCTCCATCCCGGCCACCGCAATGACGCAGTTGGCTTCCTGGATTGGGTCCAGACTGGCCAGGAGCCGGTGGAGGCCACTGACCCCCACATCATAGACCCGGTTCACTTTACTGCCGAAGAATTCCGCCGTCTGGGCCGCCTCTTCCGCCACCGGGATATCCGCCGTACCTGCTGTGCAGACAGCCACAGACCCCTGGAGCTCCACTGGCTTCCGGATTACCTTCACCAGTCGGGCCAAGGGGTCGTACACTGCATCTGGGCATAGGGAACGGATCAGCTCGAATTGTTCCCTGCTGGCCCGAGTGCCTAGCACATTGCCTTCGTCTTCCGCCAGCTTCTGGAAGATCTGTTCCAGGTGGTCATCGCTTTTGCCGCTGCAGAACACCACTTCCCCGAACCCGGTGCGGATCTTCCGGTGGGTATCCAGCTTGGCAAAACCCAGGTCGTCAAAAGGTTTCTTCCGGAAATATTTTTCTGCAGCTTCCACAGAAATCTCTCCGTTCCGGACTTTTTCCAGGATCTCCTTGGTTCCCATGATCAGGCCTTCTTTTCCGAGGACAGGGTTTCATTCATACTGCCAGTCCGGTAGCCCAAAAGATCCATGGTCACATAGGCAAAGCCGTATCCCTTCAGTTTTTCCGCAATCTCACGCCGGTGGTCCAGCACTTTCTGGAGTTCTTCCGGCATCACTTCGATCCGTGCCAGGTTCCCTCCGTGGATCCGCACCCGCAACTGATGGAACCCTAGATCCAGCAGGAACTGTTCTGCTTTGTCCACCATCCCCAGCCGCTGAGGGGTGATTTCTTCTCCATAGACGAATCGGGAAGAAAGACAGGCAAAGGACTGTTTGTTCCAGGTGGGGAGCCCCAGTTCTTTGGAATAAGCCCGGATTTCTTTTTTGTACAGTCCTGCCTGGCGCAAGGGGCTGGCAATCTTCAGTTCCGCAATGGCCTGGAGCCCAGGACGGTAATCCCCTTCATCGTCCAGGTTGGAACCTTCCGCTATCGCTGCCAGCTGGTTTTCCTTGGCCACGGCCAGGATCTTTTCGAACAGTTCATGCTTGCACAGATAGCATCGGTTGGTGGGATTGTGGGAAAAACCGGGAATGGACAGTTCTTCCGAATCCACTACCAGGTGGCGGATTCCTTCTTTGGCGCAGAAGGCTTTGGCTTCCTCTAGCTCCCGTTCCGGGAAGGAACAGGACCGGGCGGTTACCGCCAGTACTTTGTCTCCCAGGGTATCATGGGCTACCTTCAGGAGAAAGGTGGAATCTACCCCGCCAGAAAATGCCACGGCCACACTGCCCAGCTGGCGGAGGATGGTTTTCAATTTTTCCAATTTTGATCGATTCACTGCATCAGCCATTCTTTCGTTCCTTTCTTACTGGAATTTTAGATCCTTACAGAAATAGAGTCTCAGAAAAAAAGACTCTATTTGCAAAGTATATATGGAATTGTCTCAGGATTTTGAAAGTCTGTACTTATTATACCATAGGTCGGGGTGCTTGGGAAAAGTTCCCTTCGTCTGCTCTACCGTTTCAGGAAAACCCGGATCAGCACCAGGCTGATTTCATAGAGCAAGAGCAGCGGTAGAGCCAGCAGGGTCTGGGAGACCATGTCCGTAGTAGGAGTGATCATTGCAGCCACGATGAACGCCAACACAATTACATACCGCCGGGCTTTTTTCAGCCCATCTGAAGTCACCAAACCCATTTTAGCCAAAAGCAGCAGTGCCAGGGGCAGATCGAAGAAAAGCCCCACCGGCAGCACCATCAGAGCCACGAAATCCAGATAAGACTCCAATGACCAGAGAGGCTGCACAGCCCCTTGGCTGAAGACCAGCAGGAACTGGAGCCCTTGAGGCAGGATCAGACTGTAGGAAAAAGCCAGTCCCGCCAGGAACAGCAGTACCGATGCCGGCACGAACAGCAGCAGGGTCCGCTTTTCCCGTTCCGTAAAAGCCGGCACCAGAAAGGCCCAGAATTCCCAGGCCAAAAGAGGGGAAGCCAGGATGGCCCCGCTCCAAAGGGCTATCTTCACATAAATCATGAAGGCCTCCGCCGGCTTCATCACATACAGCTGGGGCACCGGAGCTGTGAGGAAAGACACGATCCGGTCAATCTGCCAGAAGCTGAGGGCCCCTCCCACAGCCAGTCCCATGAGGCAGCGGATCAGCCGGGTGCGGAGTTCCCCCAGGTGCTCCGTGAAGGTCATTTCTCTACTTGGGCCTCCCCCGGCTGGGATTTTTTTGGGCCTCAGCCGGCTCCGTCCCCTCCTTTTTCTTTTCCGCTGGTTCAATGGTTTCCACCGCATTCACCGCATCTTTGAATTCCCGCATGCTCTTGCCCAAGGCGGCCCCGATGGAGGGCAGCTTCCCCGGTCCAAAGACCACCAGGGCGATCACCAAGATCAGCAACAGTTCCGGTACACCTAATCCAAACATAATCCAGCCTCCTTAGTCAATGGAAATCAGTTCGTATTTGTCGTTGCCCATCTTAAGGTCCCGCATGGCCTGGAGCTGATGGAGCCCATGACGGGATTCGATTCGTTCGATGAGATCCTTCTTGTCATCGTTTTGCCGGTCGTAGATCAGATCCACACTGGCCTGGTCAACCGCCAGGATATCCGTAGAAGCCAGCATTCCCAAATCGGCGATCTTGGGTTCGGCGGCGGAAGTCCCGGCACAGTCGCAGTCCACGGACATCCGGCGCAGCACGTTCAGGAATACGATATGCTTGCCGAAATAGTCCACCGTGGCTTTCCCAGAATCTGCCATCAGTTCCATGAAAGTGTCCTGCATAGGCATTTTCCCCCAGTCCGCCCCGGAAGGAGGCATGGCCCCCGTGAGATACCCGTGGACCTGGCGCTTCCCATGCTGGCCGGAAGCGCAGCCGATGGCGATGTTCTTCAGGGAACCGCCGTAGCCGCCCATGGCATGGCCCTTGAAATGGGTCAGCACCACCATAGAATCGTAGTTGACGATATGGCCGCCCATGGCCACTTCCTTCAGGTGCTTGCCACCACGGACCGGCAGGTTCACATCCCCTTCTTCATCCATGATGTCCACCGGGCAGAAGTCCCAGCCGTTGACCTTCAGGGTTTCCCTATGAGAAGCCGTGGTATACCGGTCTCCATTATACATAGTATTGGTTTCCACGATACTGCTGTTGGGGATATGCGAAATCAGAGCTTTCACCATCTCCCGGGGCAGGATGTTGGGGCCGTGCTTTTCTCCTGTATGGAGCTTCACAGCCACTTTCCCATAGATTCCTTCGCTGATTTTATCGTACAGGGCAATGAGATGGGCTGCATCGATGTGCTTGGTGTAGTACACTTTGGCCCGAGAGCCTTCCCCGTCCGCCGTTTTTTTGCCGGTTTCGTCCTCAGACCCCACCACAGGGGCCTGGGCACTTACATGGGACAGACCGCTTTTGGCCAAAATAGCTCCAGCAGCCACCCCGCCCATAACTTTCAAAAAATCTCGTCTGGATATTTCTTTCATACCAATCCCTCCTGTTTCTTACCTTTAGGACCTTGTACACCCGGGAGTGCACAATCGGTCAAGCAAACATATTGTGACAGGTCGGGACAGCTCCCGGCTCTCTTCGTCTGCAGTATAGCAGGAAGGATTGGATATGAAAAATGCTTAGATTTTATGAGTTGTTATGCGGGGATTGTATGGTAGGAGAAATAAAAACATGCTGCAACGGTTGAGAATCAGGGGTAAAACGGATATAGGATCGGCAGTATGATCATACTGATCACAAAACAAACAAATGAAACGGCGAGACCCGGTTTGATGAAATCTTTGAAGCTGATGTTTGCGGGTTCCATAATCATGGCATTTGCCGGGATTGCTAAAGGTGTACAAACCGCTACACTGCTACCAATGAACACAGCGATTACAGCTGCTCTTGGATCAGCGCCGATACCGGATGCTAAGGTATAGGCTACGGGACACAGCAAAGAACATGCTGCCGTATTTGACATAAATTGAGTCATGACCCAGGTGATCAAATACAAGCTCATCATAATGACAAAGGGTCCATAGGAACCTGTAACACTGAGGACCGCATCCGCCATCATTTTTCCTGCCCCAGTTTTATTCAGTGATGATCCCAACGGAAGCATGAAAGCTACTAAAAATACCGCCAGCATCTCTAAATGCTGCATGGCTTCTTTTTCGGACAGGACACCAGTGACAACCAACACAATGGCTCCCAGACAAGCGATGATATGGAAAGGAGGCAGAACTTTAAAAGAACTAGAAGCAACCATACCTACAATTACTACAACCAGTACCCATAAAGATATATTCTGCTGCCATTTTGGTATATTGCTGTAATTCAGTTTGTTGTGATAGAAACCGGCAGAACGGTCGGGTATTAGTTTTGCGCCAAAGAAATACATAAAAACAATGATGCCCAGTAAAAGCGGAATCCCGATTTTTGCATATTCAAAGAAGGTAAAAGTCAGGGTATTATCGCTCAAGGCTTCCACCGTCGTTTTGGCAATGAGGTTCCCAGGAGAACCAATGATGCTGAGATCAGCTCCAATGGTGGCAGAAAAGACCAGGGGCATCAGCAATCTGCTGGGACTGATGCCGGTGGACGTTGCAATGCCCAGGATAACAGGCATCAACACAGCAACGGTTCCCGTATTGGAAAGGAATCCGGACATCACACCGCCCACAATCATGACGGCAACCATGACAGCTTTCCTGCCTTTGGCAAAGCGTGTAATCAGACTTCCGGCTTTAAAAGCCATTCCCGTTTTCAAAAATGCGTGGCCAATGACACACATGGCCGCAACCAGGATGACATTCTGGTTGGATAACTGACTAAAAAGAGTCTTTGCATCAATGACTCCGGTGAAATACAGTGCCATCGCTACAATCAATGCAGCCGTTCCCATGGGTACGATTTCTGTAACAAAAATCACGATAGCAAGGACTAGGATGATTAAGGTAATAATTGCCGGTGACATAGTTTCCCCTTTCTCTGTTATTCAGTCACTTTGATCTTAGGGATGATGTTGACGGCTCTGGGCAGTACGATGGCCTTCTTGGGCGTCTTTTCTGCCAGAGCCTTGTTGATGGCGGACTGGAGATCAGGAGCCCAATCCAGCATGCAGCGGTGAGCCATTTCTTCTGTCATGCCCTGGGTGACCAGGATGATTTTCCCTTTGGTCATGGCCCGTGCATACATGAAGGCCTTATTGGTCCCGATATCGAACCCTTCTTGGCGGTAGCGTTCGATGACTTCTTCCGGGCACTTGGCTGCCGTCATCCAATCGACGAAGAGCTGGGGGATGCCGTTTTTGGCTTCTGCCACCAGGATAAAAGTGGTTCCCTTTTTATAAGCAAGCATTTCTGCTACCGACAGTGCTTTTTGGCTCTGCCACAGATCGATGTCTCTGGGGGCCCCACCGGGGCTGGTGACGATCAAATCGGCCCGGCCGTTGATTTCAACGGTATTGATCTTCCGGCAGATTTCCACTCCCGCATTATGGGCCTCCTCCAGATCCCCTGCCACAGCGCCGGCAATCTGCTTGTGCACATCCTGGACCATGTTCAGGATGAAACGGACCTTGACCAGGCGAGCCGCTTCCAAGGCGACTTTATGGAAAGGATTGCCTTCAAAGAAATTGATGGCAGGTTCATAGGGACGGATGGGAAGAGAATGATGCACTTTCAGGGTCTTCAGATCCACAACCCCCGGAACAATGCTTTTTCTTCCACCTGAAAAACCGGCAGAGTGATGGGGCGCAATCAGCCCAGTGGTGACGATGAAATCAGAATGGGCCACGAATTCATCTAGATAGATGGGGACATCATAAGTCTGAGTCCGGCCCATGTAAAGATGATGCCCATCCTGGCAGTCGTGGACATGGACTTTCATCCGTTTTTCCAGGCCACCCAAAATGGTATGGAGCTGCTCTTCATTGGGACCTTTGTGGCTTCCCGTGGCAATCACAAAAGTGATATTTTCTTTGGGCACCCCTGCCCCCTTCAGCCGTTTCACGATTTCTGCCGTCATCTGCGCCGTAGGACCGGGCCGGGTCTGATCATTGACCACAATGGTGATCTTGTCTTCCGGGACCACCATTTCTTCCAGTCTGGGGGTCCCGATGGGATAATCCAGCGCTTCCTGGATAAACGCCTCGACCGATTTCTTTACAGGCGCTACAGCTGGGTCGATGATCTCCGTGCTGACGGAATCTGGGATTTCCGCTTCCTGAAAGTCGTTGCCATAGGGAACTTTGATTTTCATGATACTGTCCGCTCCTTTTTTATTATTCAAAGCAATCCGTTTATTCGCTTCTTGCATGTTTTATGATATACTAGATTTATCATCGTAACCATAAATAATATTGACTATCAAGTATTGATAAAATCACTACTAAGGAGTATCCTATGGAACTGCGCGAACTGAAATATGGTTCTATAATAAATGTTGGGGTCTTGTGGACACTCCTGTTCACAAGACCCCTTGTCTTACGATAAAATAAAGACATATCTAAGCTACATTTCACCTCAACCACCACGAAGAACTGAAAGGAGAATA